>CAYQYM010000017.1:0-14469 GCA_964421715.1 uncultured Acidipila sp. | reverse complement strand
GAGCGGTAACGCCCTGCACGTTGAGCAGCTTGAGATAGGGTTCAAAATCAAAATGCGCCAGGGTGAGACGCGCGGTGGTCTGGTAGTCGCCGGTGAGTTGCATGCGCGCGTTGAGCTCAAGCTGGGCGCTCTCCACATTCGCGCGCAGGCTGGCCAGCAGGTTATGACCTTCGGTGTGGGCCTCGAGGTCCACGTAACCGGCAGACTGGCCGGCAACCGTGAGATTACGAAGATGGGCGCTGGTCTGCAGCGCGGGAGTCTCTGCCGTGCCGGAGCCCTTGGCGGCGAAGGTGAGGTTGCCGCCGAGGGGATACTTCTGATTCTGGAGCTGCTGGATGTGCGCCAGCTCAAAGCCAGAGCCCTGCGCGTCGAAATGAAACTGCTTTGACCCGAGGTTGAAGCCGCCATCGCCGGTAACGCGTCCGCCGTTCTGCAGAAGTGCAAGGTTTGTGGCACCGACCTCCTTCCCAGCGAAGCGGAGATCGGCATTAAGACTCTTATATGGTTCACCGTAAGCAGCACCCCCCATAACCGTGAGATGGCCGCCGCCGTTGAGGTTACCGAGTTCGCCGCCGACATGGGTTTGCAGGTTCAGCGTGCCGGTGACGGGCAGTGTCTGACCGGCGATGGCCATCAGGTCTGTTAGGCTGGCGTCGCTGATGCGCGCGTCGGCGTTGATGACAGATCTGTCGTCAAACCTGGTGACGCGGCGGCTGACGCGGTGCGCCCTTAGCTGGCCGGAGGTGACGATCTGCGTTTTGCCGCGCATGACGGTCAGCTGATGAATGTTGACGAGGGCGGGCGTGTATTCGGCGTCAGCCTGAAGACTGTCGATGTGGATGGTACGCGCTGGAGCGGGCGCACCCGCGCCTAAAGCCTGCGTGGCGGCTGCTGCCTGGGTGTCCGGCTGCGGTGTGCCTGCAAAGGGCTGAACAGGTTGCGTTGGCGGCGTGGCTGCCGGAAGATGGAGATCGAAGCTGGTGACACCAAGGTGGCCCTGCGCGTCAGGTTCAGCCAGGGTACCGGTCACGCGTCCCTGGAACTGCGCCTGGCCGAGAAGCGAGATAGGCAGCGTGCCGTTCTTCTGAAGGCCGGCGGCGGTAAGGACGCGGCTGAACTCGGCAAGGTTACCGGCGGTGATGTCCACCTTAAGCGAGGACGGCAGCGATGCCGGGTAGACGCCAAGTGAGCCGGAGAGGTTGGCGGTGGTAGCGGGCGTCTGCAGGTGGAACTGGCGAATCGTGGCCGAACCGCGAGTGTAGCTGGCGTTCACATTACCGCTGAGCGGCACCTGGTGCGCAGTGGGCGGTACGGCTGGCGCGAGCGCCAGGTTGGCCGTGGCGGCAAGGTCCTGCGCGTTGCCGGACCACCGGGCAGTGATGGTGCCGTTGGCCTCGGAGGCAAAGCCAAGATCCTGGTACTGGCGCGGCGCGGCCATGGCGAGCACGTTCGCGAGTGACAGCTTCGCGATGTCGAGCTTTGCGCTGCCCTGCGAGACGGGCGGCGTTGGCTGGTTGGGCTGGGGCGCCGGCGCAAGCCAATGCGTGAGCTCGAATCCGCCGCTGATGACGCCGCCCTTTGCCAGGGTCAGGCTGAGATTGTTGACGGCGAGGGTATCCTGCGTGAGGTGCAGCCGGGCATAGGCGTCGACCCCCATGACGTGTATGTTGCCCGAGTTGTACGCGGCATTGCGTATGCGCGTCTTGCCGCTGACGTCGAACCGGGGTGAGGCTCCGTGGCCGTCAACATCGAGGTAGACTACGCCGCCGCCGATGCCCCCGACCTGGGCGATCACGTTGATCTCGCGGAGATCAACGTCGCCGGTGACCCTGGCTGTCCACCGGGGTTGATTGAAGTCATTGAGCGAGGCGCTGGCGTGCAGAACCGATCGGCCTGACCTGAAGGTGAGTGTGGGCATGGTGAGCGAGTTGCGGCCCGCGTCCACATCGAGCGTGAGCTCGGAGTGAACGTCAGGCGACTTGCCGCGCTGCGCGACGATGTCGCTGGCGCGCAGCGTGCCGACATAGTGATCCCGCGCTGCGGCGTAGCTGACGATGACCGCGAGCTTGTTGGCGGCAAGGTTAAAGGGCATGGCGCGCTGGTTGACAATAGCGACGCCATTGTTCAGAAGGGTGCGGTCAATAGCCAGGTCGAAAATGGTGTCAGTAACCGGCTTGCTGCTGGTAGATGGCGTCTTCGGCCTGGGCTGGTTGGTAGTGCCGTCTTTATAGACGATGAGGTGCACAACCGGGTGGTCGGCCTCAAGGTAGCTGAGCCCGATCTTCGGCGAGAAGAAGGACAGGATCTTCGCGCGAATCCGAAGCTTGTCAAGGTGCGCGTAGGGCACCTCGCCCTGCGCTTCCAGGCCGTGGATGGTAAGGTTGTCCATCTCGATTGCGAGACGCAGGGGCTGCCAGTGAAAGGCTCCGATCTCGACACGGCCGCCAGTGGACTTCTCCAGGGTGGCGACCAGGTAGCTACGGACGCGATTGGCGAAATCCTGCGTCGTGGCGTACCAGAGCGCGCCGGCGAGCACCAGCAGGATAAAGAGAATCGTGCCCCCGGCAATTCGCCAGACGTGATGCCAATGGCTGGGCGGCGTAGCCGGAACAGGCGCGCCGGCAGGTGTGGTGGTCATGCACCCCCCTCGCCTTCATCGATGGACTTGCCGTTGCCGGTGCCGTATGCGGGATCGAGGATCTGGATGCTGCCCTGATCGCGAAGGCTGTTGAGCCAGTCACGGAGCAGCGTGGATACGCGGTCCTGCAGCAGGACCTCCTCGATGCGCGGCGTCAGCGATTTCACGCTGGGAGGTTGTGCGTTCTCCTTTCGATAGGCAGGCACGATGGTCTTCTGATAGTAGTCGCTGATCTCGCCACGCGAGATCTGGATGCCGTCACGGAAGCGGACGTCAACATATTTGAGTATGTCGAGGCGTTGATGCCAGCGCTGCTCCACCTCCTGCTCGCTGAGTCCCTGCGACTGCAGGAATTCGCGCCAGCCCTGCTGGGTGTCGCAGCGGTGGGGCTGGCAGGCGGGAAGCTGCTTGCGAAGCTCGGCAAGGGACTTCTGCACGTCCGCATCGGTGACCGGCGCCACAAGTCCGCGCTGCTGGCCCATCTGCTCCAGGATGAGGGCGCGGCGGATGAGTCGATTCGTGGCCTGTGCCGGGGTGTTCTGTTCTGGAGGCGTGCTGAAGGGCGTCAGCACGGAGTAACGAATCTCGTCGTCGACATCGCTCTCAAGGATGACCGTACCGTTCACGATAGCGATGACGCGGTCGAGCAGAACAGGGCGTTGCGAACTCAGCGCCGGCGAAGTTTGCTTCTGTGTCCCGGCCGGCGTGGAGGCAGGCTGTTGGGCGGCCGCCGGGAGGGCTGCCATGAGGGCAACCGAGAACACGAGTATGGGGGCTGAATGCATTAGAAGGCCTGCCCAATGCTGAAGAAGAAGTTAAAATGCGGCGCCTGGCCTACGCGCGGCGGTCCGGGGCTGCCATCCGGCAGCGGATTGTTGTAGTCGAGCAGGATGGGATAAATGGGCGGATTGAGGTTATAGCTGAAGTCGAGGCGGATAGGGCCCACCGGGGTGTGGTAGCGGGCACCGAGCCCAAGGGCCTGCGAGAAGTCATTGAAGTTGCAGGTGCCCTTCTGGCCGGTGCTGTTGCTGACCGTGGTCTGCTGCTGGTCCTTCAGGCTGAGGTCGCGGCAGCTTGCGCTGTTCGGCTGGCGGACGCGGAGTGCGCTCTTCCATATGTCGGAGCCCTTGGTGAAGACGTTGCCCATGTCATGAAAGAGGACAAAACCCAGGTTGGTCCCGAAGTAAGGCAGCACGGGGTCAGGAAAGCGAACTTCCGTGCTGTTGACGAAGGCTCCGGCACCGCCGATGGGGAACCCGGTAATGGAATCGCGCGGACCGGCGGCGTTGATGCCGAAGCCGCGCAGCGATTGTGCGCCGCCGGCGTAGAGCCGCTCGGGCAGCGGTATCAGTTCCTGGATGCCGTTGCCATAGGCACGCTCAAACGCAATTCGCGTATTGCGCGCGATGACCCATCTGCGGACACCGAAGGTGTAGTAGCTGCTGTTGCTGACATCAAAGCGATTGAAGTTAGCCTCTGAACCGAAGCTCGAGTTGGCGTGAAACTCCTGGACGATGTTGTAAGTGCCGCTCCGCGCGTCGAGTGCGGTGGGGCGGCGCGTGTCGCGGATCCAGGTGAATCCGGGGCCGCCGACGCGCACCGGCTGGGAGAGCAGCGGGATGAGGTTGGGCGAGACCTGGATCGATCTGGGGTCAACCTTCACGCGGCGAAACTCAAAGTCGTAGATAAGCGTGGTGGGAATCGTGGGCCGCTGTGTGACCCGCAGAACACCCTGCAAGGTGGATGCGGCGAAGGTGGTTATGTTTTGGCCCTTGGTGTAGCCGCCGGAGAGCGATAGTGTGAGCGTGGGGCGGTGCAAAAGGTGTGGGTTGTTGAAGGTTAAGGTTGCACTCTGCTCCAGTCGGCCATAGATGGTCTTGAGGCTTGCGGACTTGTCCGTGCCGAAGAGGTTGATGCGGGAGACCTGCAGCTCCACCATTGGGCTCAGCCCGAACTTGCCGTTGGGGCCGCAGGGCGTATTGGGGGGAAGGCCGAGCGCGATACGCGCGACCGGGCTCAGGCAGGCGGTATTGGGATTCCCGGTCTGGGCCTGCAGACCGAAGCCGTAGGTGACATCCCAGCGGCGCCCCTCGGTGAACTGGATCAGCACGTTCTTCCGCAGTTCCGCTCCGCCGGGGTTCTGCACGGCGGTATTGACCTCGTTAAAGAGTGTGAGGTTGTAGAGCTCGCGTTGTGTCTGAAAGAGCGCCGTCTGATTCAGCGGCTCTCCTGCATGCACGAAAATCCGGTGCTCCACGGTCTGCGGCTTGGTGTACCGCAGGCCGGAGATCAATACACGGTTGATGAAGATCTGGTCGCCCTCGGTGATGTTCATGCTCACGTCGATGAGGTTCGGATTCGCCTTCTCCGGTACCTGCGTGATGTTGACCTGGGCATCATCAAAGCCGTGGCTGAGGTAGTAGCCGAGGACGAGGTCGCGGTCTCCCGTTACGTTGAGTGAGGAATAAGGCTGTCCGCTTTGCGTGTTCAGCAGCGGCGTGAGCTGGCTGGTCGGCACCTGCTTGTTGCCGACCAGCACGTAGCGGCCGATGCGCTGCTGCACACCCTCATTAATCACATAGTTGACGCGAACGTGGGCAAGCTGCTTGCGGCCTGCGCCGGGAGTTGAGTCTACATCGGTAATCTTGGGGGTCACGGTGACGTGGCCAAAGCCATTGCCCTGGTAAAGCGCGGTGATCGTGTCTATATCTGTCGCAATAAAGGCAGCGCTGTAGCTTCCGTGATGGTCAAAGATGCTGCTGGTGCGCACCACCAGCCGCGGCAGCAGGATATCGGTGCTGAAGTATTTGTTGCCCTGAACAGCGACCGAGTCTACCGTGTGCTGGGTACCAAGCTGCACATCGAAGACGATGACGGAGAGCTTCGGCGTGCCGGTGGTGATGCTGTGCGTCACCTTCACATCAAAGTAGCCCTTGCGTTGATAGAAGTCGCGAATGCGCCGATTGCCCTCGTTGAGAAGATCCTCGTCGACGGCTCCCTCTTCATAAACAGGCACGAGGGTCTTTACCTTGCCCTTGCTCAGCTTCACTCCATTCACCTTGATCTGCACGATGGGGCCCTGCTGCGCGGTGAACTTGTAATCGAGGTGATTGATGGGCGGCTGAAATGTCTTATCCTGCAGGCGCACCACGGCCTCAAGGCGATCTTTTTTCTGGTAGTAGCTGCTCAGCCGCTCGAGGCCGCGGCTGACCGTGTTGCGGTTGACCTTGCTCCCTTCCTTCAGCTTGGCTTTTTTGCGAAAGGTGCCGAGGCTCATCCCACTGTCGCCGGTGACTGCGACGTCTCCGATGCGGACCTGCTTGCCTTGCTCGACATGGAAATCGAGATTGGTCTGCGCCGTCTCGGGATCCTCTGATACGGACGTAAACACCTTGCTCACGTAGTAGCCATTGTCTTTGAGACCCTGCTCGATGGCAGCCTGCGCCCGCTGCAGCTTCGTGTCGCTGTAAATAGATCCGGGGCTGAGACGAGTGGCGCGGATAAGAATACTGGTGAGCTGGTCGTTGTTGATGCCATGCACCCGAACGGTGCCGATAAACGAGGTCGGCGTGCCGGTAAAGATCAGTGTGATGCTGTCCCCGGAGCGAACGCCTTCAACCTCAATCGTCTTGTAAAGACCGGTTGCGTACAGACGGCGAAGGCTCTGGCGCACCTGGTCAGGACGAAGCGGCTGGCCGGGCTGCGTGGGCAACTGCGCAGGCAGGGGACTCAGGCGGTCCGATGAGATGCCTTTGAACTGAATGGCGGCAACGTTGAGGCCCTGCCATGCGTCCAGCCCGGGGGTAGTGGCGGCTGGGTGGGGAACGGGGCTCTGCTGTGAGAGCCGGCGCGTGTTGTCATAGCTGGGCAGTGAGGTGCCCGGCTGCTGCACAAGCGGCTGGCTCGGGGGCTCCTGCGGCTGCTGCTCCTGTGCGGGCGTAGTGTTATTCACAGGGCCCACGGGTGCGGCTTGCGCGCCGGAGCGGGCTGTGGGGAGGGCGAACGCCAGCCCGAAAACGACCGAGATAAAACTAAACCTGCGCCTCGACTTCAAATGCAGAATGCCCCTCGCTTGCCGCGCCGAATTCCTGCTTACCTTTTGTATCGAATTTGGATGCGTTCTTGCCGGAAGACTCTGTATGGCCGCTCCAGAGAGCACCCCGTGCTTCAACCCGAACCACTCTTTATACTAGGAGAGCATGTCAGGGGCAGCCGCATCGGCGATGGAGGAGCGCTACTCGCGGCAGGTGCTCTTTGCGGGCATCGGCAGCGAGGGGCAGCAAAGGCTTGCCGCTTCACACGTCGCCCTGGTGGGCTGCGGCGCCACGGGCGCTGCGGCTGCAAGCCTGCTGGCGCGGGCCGGTGTAGGCACACTCACGCTGATTGACCGCGACTTCGTAGAGGAAAGCAACCTGCAGCGACAGGTGTTGTTTGACGAGGCAGATGCGCGCGAGTCCGCCCCAAAGGCTGCCGCCGCTGCACGAAAGATCAAGCTTTTCAACAGTGATGTGCGCGTGCTACCGCAGGTGGCGGACCTGGTTCCGGGCAACATCCACAAGCTGCTTGCAGGCGCACAGCTCGTACTCGATGCCACGGACAACTTCGAGACGCGCTACCTGATCAACGACTATGCGGTGGAGCAGTCGAAGCCCTGGATTTACGCCGCGGCAGTGGGCGCCTATGCCGCCACGATGAACATACTGCCGGGCGAGACAGCCTGCCTGGCGTGCCTCTTTCCCAAGCCGCCGTCCGGCGCTGTAGAGACCTGCGACACGGCCGGCATTCTGAATACAGCCGTGAACCTGGCCGCGTCCCTCGAGGTGACGGAGGCGCTGAAGCTGCTGTCGGGCGCACGCGGGCAGCTAAGGAGCACGCTGCTGTCCTGGGACCTTTGGACCGGGGACCGGGCCGAGGTGGTAGCCGCGCGTCCACGCGTGGGATGCGAGGTGTGCGGCACCAAGAACTTTGCGCATCTGCGCGGAGAGGGCCGGCCGCATATAACATTGTGCGGACGCAACTCGGTGCAGATTCACGAGCATGGCCGGCCGCTCGTCCTGGAGCAGTTACATGCGCGGCTGGCGCCGCATGGAAACGTGCGGTCCAATGGAATGCTGCTGCGTTTCGAGCGCGCTCCCTACACCATTACGGTGTTTGCCGACGGGCGTGCGGTGGTGCAGGGTACGACCGACGTGGCGCTGGCGCGTACGCTCTACGCGCGTTATATCGGCTCTTGAATCAAGAGCCCTGACTTGACCTTCGTGAACCTCGCCGGCAGGCGCGTTACACCCTGAGGCAACCGCATGGGCGGGTAGCCGTCATCTTAAGGTTGATATTCGTAGATCAACTTAAATCCGGCTGCGTAGAACACGGCGCCGGCAGCGATGTGGCCTTCGGGCCGCCGGAGGTTTTCTGAGAATGAGGGACATCAAAACGGAGGCGTCGCACGAATGAGCGCTGGACCAGCACAACCTCCCAAGTCGCCGAATCAACATCTTCGCCGCAACCCGCCGATTGCCGGCGAGGCGGAGGCAATCGAGCGGGCACAGAATGGAGACGGTCGCGCCTTCGAGACTCTTTACCAGCTGCACAAGCGACGTGTCTACTCGCTCTGCCTGCGCATGCTGGGAAACGTGGCCGAGGCAGAGGATCTTACGCAGGAGGCATTCCTCCAGCTTTACAGGAAAATAGGAACCTTCCGCGGCGATTCGGCGTTTTCTACCTGGCTGCACCGGCTGGCGGTGAACGTGGTGCTGATGCACCTGCGCAAGAAAGGCCTGCCGCAGGTATCGCTCGAAGAGACGCTGGAGCCCTCGCAGGACGACGGTCCTCGCAAGGATATTGGCGCGCGTGATCTGGTGCTCTCGGGCTCGATCGATCGCGTCACGCTGGAACGTGCAGTGGAGAATCTGCCGCCGGGTTACCGGCTCGTGTTCGTGCTGCACGACGTGGAGGGCTATGAGCATAACGAAATCGCCGAGATGCTCACCTGCTCCATCGGCAACAGCAAGTCCCAGCTGCACAAGGCCCGCATGAAGCTGCGCGATCTCCTCCGCACGGGACAGCGCAAGGAGACCGCGGTATGAACGGAAAGACTATGACCTGCGCTGAATTTCAAGAGCGTCTGCCCGAACTGTTCGAAGCAGGTGCCGGACTTAATAACGAAGAGCACCTGCAAACCTGCGAGAACTGCTCTGCCCTGGTGCGTGACCTGGAATACATTGCCAGCCAGGCCAAGCTCCTGCTGCCGATACACGACCCGAGCCCGGCGGTGTGGAACAACATCCAGCAGGCCATCAAGCAGGAGCCGGAGTCAATACCGGGAACCCGGCAGTAGCGCTGCCTATAATGCCAGACAGGCATGGCGGGGCATCGTAAAAATCTACGCGCGGAGGAAGCGGCCGGGGACCGGACCGTGGGCTGCAGGCGCATCCTGCTGACTGGCTTCATGGGTGCGGGCAAGAGCACTGTCGGCGCGGTTCTGGCGCTGCGCCTGGGCTGGCGCTTTATCGATGTCGACGTCCTGGTCGAAGCGAAGGCAGGGGTTTCGATCGCCGACCTATTCGCACGCGAGGGAGAGGCTTCTTTCCGCCGGCTGGAGGCTGGCGTGGTAGCTGACCTTTGCCACGAGGAGCACGCAGTGATTGCGCTGGGCGGCGGAGCGGTTGAGACCGAGGCGGTGTGCCATTCCCTGGCTGCAGCTGAAGGCAGCCTGGTGGTCTACCTGGACGCGCCGCTGGAGGTGCTGGTGGGCCGCTGCGAGTTGCAACCGGGGGCGGCGGCGCGGCCTGTGCTTGCAGACCGGGCGCGGCTGAAAGAGCGCTTTGAGCGCCGGCTGCCCCACTATCGCGCGCTGGCGCACCTCTCCATACCAACCGCGGACCGGACAACCGCGGAGGTCTGCGCAGCGATTGCTGCCCACGTCTCGTCGCAAGCCGCGATTCCGCCTTGCATCAGCGGCATGCACGAGGAAACAGCCGGACGCTCCGCAGCGGGGGAAACGAAGACACAGGCATGATGAACGAGACTGGTGCAAACCCGGGCACGAGACTGCGCACATTGCGCGGCGACATCACGTTTGGCTTTGCGATGGCCATCGGGATCTATCTGGCCTGGGTGCTGCGGCACGTGCTGCTGATCCTCTTTGTGAGTGCGCTGTTTGCGGTGGTGCTGATGCCGGTGGTGCGCGGAATCACAAGAGTACGCATCGGAAGATGGCAGCCGGGGCGCGGTGCGGCGATTGCCCTGCTCTTCGTCGGTACGGTGGCCGCGGTGGCGATCTTCTTTACCTTCGCCCTCCCTCCGGTGGTGAGCGATCTGCGCGAGCTACTGGTTGAGTTCCCAAAGCGCGGGCCGGAGCTCCTCGATCGGCTGCACCAACTGCCGCTGCTGCAGCGCGTACACCTTGAAGCGCTGAACGCGAAGCTTCAGGACTTTGCGTCGAACTTTGCGACTTACATCTTCGTCTCAATCCGAAACTGGGCAGGCAAACTGTTCGACATCCTGACCGGCGTGGTGCTGACAATCTACTTCATGGCGGAAGGCGAGGGCGCCTATTATTGGATGCTGAGCTTTTTCCCGGTAGAGAAGCGCCAGCGGCTGGATCATACGCTCGCCATCGCCGAGGTACGGATGGGCAAGTGGCTGCTGGGGCAAGGGTCGCTGATGCTGATCCTCGGTCTCTCCAGCACGATCGTTTTCGTGTCGCTCAAGGTCCGCTACGCCTATGCGCTGGGTGTGCTGATGGGCGTGTTCAACATCATTCCAGTAGCCGGCGCACTGATCTCCGTCTCGCTGGCGCTGCTGGTGGCGGCCATCGATTCCTGGAGCCGCGTGCTGGGTATCCTGATCTTCTACAGCATCTACGCACAAATTGAGAACTCTTACCTGACGCCGCGCATCATGCAGACGAGCGTGGACCTGCCGGGTCTGGCGGTCATGATCTCGCTGCTGGTGGGCGCGGCCCTGGCCGGGGTGGTGGGTGCGATGGTGGCCGTGCCCACGGCGGTGCTGGTGGCCGTGCTCCTGAATGAGTATGCGGTGAAGCGGCAGCCGGTGCTGGCAGTAAATGAACCTCGAAGTGAGCCCGTAAAATAAGCTCCTGCGCACTTTTGGCCCTGGCCAGGGGCGGCGCTGCACTCGCGCGGAAGTTGTTATCATTGGCTGTGAGGCAAGCGCCCCAAAGGACCTGCCGTTGACCCCCGCCGCACAAGTTTCCCACGGCGCAGCACCCGCTGCGACTGGACCGGCGCACGATCCGCTGCCTGCGGGTGAGACGGCATCGCGCATCGCCGATTATCGAGAGCTGTTCAAGGTCCGCGTCACGGCGATGGTGATGCTGACGGCCTGGGCCGGGTTCTACCTTGGTTCCATGCGGTCGGGCATCAGCAGCGTGCAACCGGAGTTGCTCGATGCGCTGTTCGGCATCGGGCTGGTCTCAGCCGGATCTGCCGCGCTGAACGAGGCGATCGAACGCAAGCTGGACCGGAAGATGATACGCACGGCGCAGCGGCCCATGGCCTCGGGGCGCATCGGACTCGCGCACGGCATACTGCTGGGGCTGCTGGCGATTGTGATCGGCGCCCTGTGGTTGACGCGAACCACGAACCTGGTGACGGGCACGCTGACACTGATTACAGCCTTCAGCTACGTGGCCGTCTACACGCCGCTGAAGCGCGTCACGACGCTGGCCACATTCATCGGGGCGTTTCCTGGCGCGATGCCGCCGCTGCTGGGGTGGACGGCTGCGCGCGGCAGGATCGAATGGCCGGCCGTGGCTCTGTTTGCGATTATTTTTGTCTGGCAGTTCCCGCATTTCATGGCCATCGCCTGGCTCTACCGCGAAGACTACGGGCGGGCGGGCATTCGCATGCTGCCGGTGGTGCAGCCGGATGGGTGGTCGACTGCCATCGAGGCGGTGACCTACGCAGTGCTGATGCTGCCGGTGAGCCTACTGCCGGTATATCTGCACCTGGCTGGACGCTTGTATGGCGCCACCGCCGTGGTGCTGGGGCTGATTTACCTGGGTTATACCCTGCGGTTCGGTAAGATTGTGCGCGCGAAGGGGCTGAAAGATTCCAGGATGTATGCGCGCGATCTGCTGAAGGTGAGCGTGCTCTACCTGCCGCTGCTGCTCACCACGCTGATGCTGAATGCGGCAGGAAAGCGATGAGAGAGATGGCGACACTGACGCAACCTTACACATCTGTCGCGAGGCGGCAGGGCTCCGAGCCGATCGCATTAAGCCAGCTCACGCACAACTACGGCACGCGTCTTGCACTGGACTGCCTGAGCTTTGCGGTGAAGCCGGCGGAGATCTTCGGACTGCTGGGGCCGAATGGCAGCGGAAAGACGACGCTGTTCCGCATCCTCTCTACCCTGATGGTGCCGAGCGGCGGCAGCGCGCACATCCAGGGCTACGATGTTGCGCGCGAGCCCAACCAAGTGCGCCAGCAGACGGGTATCGTCTTCCAGGCGCGCAGCCTGGACCTGAAGCTGACCGTGGCCGAAAACCTGCGCCATCAAGGGCATCTTTACGGATTGCGCGGCAGTCCGCTCAAGGCCCGTATTCGCGAGGTGCTGGGGCGCGTGGGCCTGGCCGACCGCGCAGCCGATGCAGTGGAGACGCTCTCCGGCGGCATGCAACGCCGGGTGGAGCTGGCGAAGGGGCTGGTGCATTCGCCTTCCGTGCTTCTGCTCGATGAGCCTTCGACGGGGCTGGACCCGGGCGCACGGCGCGACGTGTGGCAATACCTGCGCATGCTGCGCGACGAAGAGGGCGTGACGGTGCTGGTGACGACGCACCTGATGGAAGAGGCTGAGCATTGCGACCGGCTGGCCATTCTGAACGAGGGCAGGCTGGTGGCGCTGGGCTCGCCCGCAGAGTTGAAATCGCAGATTGGCGGAGACGTGGTGCTGCTGGAGGCGGCGGATCCCGCAGGGGCTGAACTGCTGGCCGAGCGCGTGACCGGGCGGTTCGTCGTGGCCGCGCAGGTGGTCGGCAACACCGTACGCGTGGAGCGCGCCCTGGGACACCGGTTTGCGGCAGACGTGGTGGAGGCGTTTCCAGGCATGGTGGAGGGCGTATCCATAGCCAAGCCGAGCCTCGAGGATGTTTTTATCCAGCGGACGGGGCATCGCTTCTGGACCGAGAAGCGCACCGGGGAGGCTCACTAACCATGGCGACAATGACACAAGCAGCGCCGCGAGTGCAGAGAGTGCCACAGCCGGGACTTTGGACGCCGGCCTACTCGCTCTGGCTGCGGGAGATCGTCCGCTTCTACCGGCAGAAGGCGCGCGTGGTGGGCGTGATCGCGTCCCCGCTGCTGTTCTGGCTGGTGCTGGGCTCGGGCTTCGCGCACAGCTTCCACACTGGCGGGCAGAGCTCGACCGAGTACCTGGGCTACTTCTTTCCCGGCGCGGTGGTGATGATTGTGCTCTTCACGGCCATCTTCAGCATGATGTCGCTGATCCAGGACCGCAACGAGGGCTTCCTGCTCTCGGTGCTGGCGGCACCAGTGAGCCGATCATCGATCGTGCTGGGCAAGGTGCTGGGCGGCGCCACCCTTGCCGGCATTCAGGGCGTAGTATTTCTGCTGTTTACCCCGTTCATCGGCATACACCCGGGCGTGGCGGCAATCGGCATAAGCGTGCTGGCGATTGCGCTGATCAGCTTTGAGCTTACCGCTCTGGGATTTGCAATTGCCTGGCCAATGGACTCACCACAGGCCTTTCACGCGATTGTGAACCTGATCCTGCTGCCGCTGTGGATGCTCTCAGGCGCGCTGTTCCCCGCTAGCGGAGCGAGCGGCTGGCTGCGCTTCTTTATGCGGCTGAACCCGCTGAGCTATGGCGTGGATGCGCTGCGCAATGCGCTCTTCCCTGCCGCGGCAACCTCGTTTTCCCTTCCGATCAACCTGCTGATCACCGTGGGTTTCTGTGCGCTTACGTTCACGGCGTCGTGGGTGATCGTGAACCGGCGCACGCACCGGCCGGCCGCGTAAAGAGGGGCTGAGTTCGAACCAGGAAAGAGAACGCATGCAAACGAGCGTAGAAAGCAACCAGGGCCCCGTACTCGCGATTGTAGCGATCAGCGCCGCAGCGACTCTGTTCCTGCTTTGGCTAATTTACGTTCACCCGGCGGCAGACCTGGGCGACACGCATCTGCGCTTTCTGCCGGCACTGAACGCCCTGCTGAACGGGCTCTGTACGGTGGCGCTCCTGGTGGGTTTCCACTACATCCGCCGGCGGAGCATCCGTCAGCACCGGGCATCGATGCTGACGGCCTTTATCTTCTCCTCACTGTTCCTGGTGAGCTACACCGTCAATCATGCGCTGCATGGGGAGTCGCATTTCCCGGGCACCGGAGCGGTGCGGACGATCTACCTGGTGGTCCTGATCAGCCACGTGCTGCTCTCCGTGGTGGCCTTACCGATGGTGCTGGCGACCTTCTTCTTCTCCCTGACGGGCAGAATCCCGCAGCATCGCAGGATTGCGCGCTTCACCTTCCCGGTCTGGCTTTACGTATCCGTCACCGGCGTGGTGGTCTACGTGCTGCTGGCGGCGTGGCGGTAGGAAGGACAAGACCATGTCTCCCATGACAGCCGGGCCACAGCTAACGCCAAAGAAGAAGCGCCGCATCCCCGAGGTGCTCGAGAAGGAGGACGGCACGCGGCAGCTCCTGGTGTCAGGCGGAGGCACGCTGCTGGCCGGGTTTGCGGCGGCTGCCCTGACGCAGTGGGCATTCGGCGGCATCGGGCCGCAGGGGCCGCACACCAATTCCGGCTGGCTGTCGCTGATTGTCGCCCTGATGTGCCTGCCGTTCGGCTTCCTGC
>CAYQYM010000016.1:0-14567 GCA_964421715.1 uncultured Acidipila sp. | reverse complement strand
GCCCAGAACAGCGCGGCAGCAAGCACTCCGGTAGAGGTCCAGGGGCGGGTGAGCGGCAGCGATGGGCGGCCGGTTGCACATGCGCTGATTGAAGATGCAGCGGGCAGGCCACTGGCGCTTACAGATGCGTCTGGGAGATTTTCAGCTACTCTGCCGGCCGGCACCGGAAGTTTGCGGGTGGAGGCGCCGACGTACATGCCAGCCACGATTCCGGTCACAGCGAGCGGTGCCGCGGTCAACGCCACGCTGACCCCGCTGGCAGAGACCGTGACAGTGACGGCTTACCGGTCTCCGCTCTCCGCGATGGACAGCCCGGTGAGCACACGCATTCTGAGCCAGCAGCGGCTGCGGCAAGCCGCCCCGCCGGGGCTGGACGGCAAGCTGCGCCAGGTGCCGGGGTTGGAACTGTTTCGCCGCTCCAGTTCCCTGGTCACGAATCCGACCTCCCAGGGTGTTTCGCTGCGAGGCCTGGGCTCAACCGCGGCCAGCCGCACGCTGGTTGTCTCTGACGATGTGCCTCTCAACGATCCTTTTGGCGGCTGGATCCATTGGGAGGAGGTGCCAGAGCTTTCCATCCGTTCGGTCGAGATCGTTCGCGGCGGAGCCTCGGACCTTTATGGCTCAAGCGCCATTGGCGGCGTAATCAGCCTGCTGCCGGAGAGGCCCACCGGCACCGGCGCGGAGCTCTCAGCGAGCTACGGTGCGCTGCATACCTATGACGAAGCGGCCCGGGCCTCGCTCGACAGGCACGGCTGGGGAGTGCTGGCCGCAGGCGGCACGCTTGGGACCGGCGGCTATATCCTGGTTGCGCCGCAGGATCGCGGCCCTGTGGACCGGCCCTCTAACGTGCACGCCCAGAACGGGCTGCTGCTGGTGGAGCGAAGATTACATCCGTCAGATCGCCTTTTTCTGCGCGGGAATGTCTTCAACGAGGCGCGCGACAACGGCACACCGCTCCAGAAAAATGCCACCCGGCTGTGGCGCTACGCGGCGGGCGCAGACCTGGACCACGGTTCGTGGGGCAACACCGTGCTGCGGCTTTATGGCAGCACCGAGCACTATCGGCAGACGTTTTCTGCGATACTGCCCGGCCGGGTCGGCGAGAGACTCATACGGTATGGTGAGGACCCGGCGAGCGAGCTCGGAGCACAGTTCCGCTGGCGCAGGACGCTTGGCCCGGCCGGACTGCTGCTGGCCGGCGCGGACACCCGCGATGTGCGCGCGGCAGACGACCAGCGTCTCTACACAGGCGCCGGATTCAAGAACACCGCAGCCCGGCAACGCCAGAGCGGCGTCTTTGCCGAGATGCTCTTTACCCCGGCGCAGTGGACGGTGACCGGGTCAGCACGCGTCGATCACTTTTCAAATTTCGATGCGGTGCAGTCCAGCCCTGCCGGTGTGACCGCGCTGCCCGCTTTCAGCGAGACCGTCTTCAACCCACGCCTCGGCCTTACGCGCCGGATCACCCCCTGGCTTGCGCTGAGCGCCTCGGCATTCCGCGCTTTTCGCGCGCCTACGGAAAATGAGCTCTACCGCACCATCCAGGTGGTCCAGAGGGTCACGCTGCCCAACCCCGAGCTGCGCTCCGAGCGCGCGACCGGTTGGGAGGCCGGCGCGGCTGCCGAGATTCCTCGGTGGGACTCGACCTTGCGCGCGAGCTGGTTCTGGACACAGGTGAACCGGCCGATCACGGCGCTTACCCTGGAGGTCACGCCAGAAGAGACGACGTTGCAGCGCGAGAACCTGGGCCGCATCGAGAGCCGCGGCGTCTCGCTGGATTATGACATCGTGCCGCTGCGCTGGCTCACTCTCTCCGGCGGATACCAGTACGCGGACGCTACCGTGACGCGCTTCGACCAGCAGCCGCAGCTCGTGGGGAAGTGGATTCCGCAGGTGGCTCGCAACATGGCCACCGCGCAGCTTCGCCTGGAGAGGCGTCGAATCGGGCTGCTGAGCCTGCAGGCGCGAATGAGCGGACGCCAGTACGAGGATGACCAGAATCGCTTTCTGCTGCACGGCTTCTTCCGCCTGGATGCCTATGCCTCGCGCGCCATCAGTGCTCATCTCGAAGCGTTCGCCGCAGGAGAAAATCTCCTGGACCGCGCAATGGAGGTGGGCCGTACGCCGCTGCTCACTCTGGGTACGCCGCTGACGGGCCGCTTTGGCCTGCGCTTGCGGTGGGGCGTGAACTGACGGCTTTAAGCCGGGCTTCTTGCAGTATCTGCTGTTCGGGGTGGGTTGAGGCCAGGTGTAGTCAGGCCCGATGGTGTGAGGTCCGGAGAGGCAAGGCCCGGAGACTTGCTGAGGCCGGCGGCCTCGATCGTGGCGTGCACCATCGCGTCGAAACCCATGCACGAGTTCAGCATCAGGTGATAGAGGCGGCGGTCGTCCCAGTCGTGCTGGTAGAAGCGGCGTACGTAGGCGGCACGGCGCTTGTCCGTGGCCAGAATCTCCTGCTCGGCCGAGGAGGCGTGCTCGGGAAAGTGCTCCTCAACCCAGCGGCGTTTTCGATTCATGGATGCATAGACGAACATGCGGAAGACGTGCGGAGTCTCAAACAGCACGTTGGACGCGCCGCGTCCCACGATGACGCAGTTGCCTGTCTGTGCGAGCTCCTGGAAGTACTCGCGCACAAAGCCGACCATGCGTTCACTGTCGAAGATGTCGTTCTCCGGCAGCGCCGGCAGGCGCTCAATCGAACCGTGCCAGAATGCCTTACCGAAACGGTAGTACCAGGGGTCCAGGCGCTCGTCGCAGTTCAATGCCTGGCTGCGGTCGACGCCCGCCTTCTGTGCGATCTCGTCAATAAGGCACTGGTCGATCAGCCGCCAGCCCAGAGCCGTGGAGAGGTGGTGTGCAAACTCGGCTCCCCGGCTACCGTACTCGCGTTCGACGGTTATCACTCGCACCATGCGGCACCTCGCCTTCTGCCGGGGATGCTAGCACAGATGGTCTTCTCCGGCGTGAAGAAGCACGCCGGGAGGTGCGTCGTTTACGCCTGCGTGTGGTGATCGGCCCAGGCCTGTTGCAGCTTGGCGGCTGCCTCCTGGACGGGCACAATGCGCGCAGGGGAGCGGCCGGACCGATAGGCGATCCAGGCAGTGGCGGCTGCGGAGATTCCGGAGAGATAGAGCAAATAGCGCTTCATGAAACGGGCCCTCGCTGTTCTAAGGGTGAGATGCTTTATTGCCGCAACACGACCACTGTGGCGCCCGCGCCGCCCTCGGCGGGTGCAGCCCCTTCAACAGAGGCTACGTGGGGATGGCCTTCCAGCAGGGCGCGAAGAGCCCGGCGCAGCACGCCCATGCCCATGCCATGAACGATACGGAGGCGCGGCAGTCCGGCCAGGAATGCCTGATCGACGTAGCGCTCCACCTCGGCCGTGGCCTCGTCGGCCGTGCGCCCAATCACGTTGATCTCAGGCCGCAGGCCCGCGCCCGGCTCGGCCACCTGCACGGAGATGCCGCGCTGCCGCGCCGCCTGCAGCGGGGTGATCTGTGCGGGCTGGGCGGCCCGTTGTACTACGCTGGCAATCTCATCGCGCGGAACGCGCATCTTCATGGGGCCGATGGTCACCTCGAAGGCGCTGTCGTCAATCTGCCGCTGCACTACGGCCGTGCGGCCCAGGGTGCGCAACTGTACCGTGTCTCCGGCGGATACCTGGCGCACGATATGAGGCTGCGCGTTCGCGTCGCCTTTGTCCGCCCCGGACCTGTCCGCCACCACGGCCGCATTCAATGTCTCAGAGAACTCGCGCCGCAATCGCGCCATGCGCCGCTCTGCCTCTTTCGAGAGCTTCTGTTGTGCCGCCCGGTCGTCAATGGCGCGCACCGTCTCGCGCGCCTGGTACTCGAAGTCCTTCAAGAGCGACGCCAGCTTTTGCTCGGTCTCGCGGACCCGCGCCCGCCACTCCTTCAGACCCTCTGCCTCAAGCCGTGTGCGCTCGCGCTTGAGCTCTGCCTCGAGGCGCCCCACGGCTGCGCGCTCGCGCTCCAGTGCTTCGATCTGGCAGCGCAGGCTGTCGAGAAAGTGTCCGATGTCTCCTGTCTGCGAGCTGAGCCGCCCGCGCGCAGCGGAGACGATGGCCGGTGCGAGGCCGAGCCGGGCCGCAATATTGATGCCGGCCGACGCGCCTGGCACACCCTGCCGCAGTTCGTAGGTCGGGGCCAGCGTTTGCTCGTCAAATCCTGCTGCGGCGTTGATGACGCCCGGCGTGTTCTCCGCATATACCTTGAGCGAGGTGTGATGCGTCGAGATCAGGCTCCAGGCGCGCGCGTTGAGGAAGTGCTCGGCAATGGCCACCGCAAGCGCCGCGCCCTCCTCGGGATCCGTGGCTGAGCCGAGCTCATCCAGCAGCACCAGCGAGCTTTCACCTGCCTGCTGCGCCATGCGGTTCAGGTTGACGATGTGCGCTGAAAAGGTGGATAGATTCTGCTCGATCGATTGTGCGTCGCCGATGTCGGCGAGGAACTCGCCGAAGATGGGGAGCACCGCGGTCACGGCAGGCACGGGCAGACCGGATTGCGCCATGATGGCGAGCAGTCCCGTGGTCTTAAGAACTACGGTCTTGCCGCCGGTATTGGGGCCGCTGATGATGAGCTGCCGGGCCCCTGCCGTGAGGGCGAGCGAGATGGGCACCATGGCTCCTCCCTGGGCGCGCAGCCGCTTTTCCAGCAGCGGATGCCGGGCGTTCGAAAGCGCCAGCCCGGGAGCGTCGGGCGGGGGCATGGATGGAAGGATACAGTCATATTCGGCGGCGAAGCGCGCACGCATGACGAGGGTTTCCAGCCGGGCAAGCACGGCGGCGGCAGCGCCGATGGCCGGTGCCTGTGCGCCGACCTGGCGCGTCATGGAGAGGAAGATGCGGTAGATCTCGGCCTGCTCCTCCTCAAGCAGACGGACGAGTTCGTTGTTCATCTCAATGGTTTCAAGCGGCTCAACATAGACCGTCTGCCCGCTGGAGCTGGCGCCGTGTACGACGCCGCCCACGCGGCGTCGCTGCTCGCTCTTGACCGGGATGACAAAGCGCTCACCGCGAATCGTGATCAGGTCCTGCTGCGTGGAGCCGCTCTCGGCCAGCCGTTTTAGCGCCGCGTGCAGACTATCTCTAATCGCGCGCTGCTGGCGCTCCATCTCACGGCGAAGGCGGCGTAGTTCGGGCGAGGCATTGTCGGCCAGGGAGCCATCCGGCAGCAGCTTTTGGCGCAGCGATTCGGCTAGAGGAGCAACTTCCAGCGATATAAGCGGCGCGCCCAGGGCGAGCAGCGCGGAAATCCTGCCATCGACGGTCTCGGGCGGAGTGCGGAGCAGGGCACCCCATTCGGCAATCGCATCGATCACTCCAAATATGGAGCGAAATTCCTCCGGGGCAAGAACAGCACCCTCTATCCGGCTCCTGCTAAGCAGTTGTTCTATGTTCGAAAGACCTCCCAGCCCCGGCGCGGACTGCGCAGCGAGAAGTTGCATCTCGCGCGTAAGCTCCTGCTCCTTTTCCAGCCAGCTGCGATCCGTCGAGGGCTCAAGCTCCTGCGCCCATCTCTCCCCTATAGGTGATTGTGCGTAGCCGGCCAGCAGCGAGCGAAGCCGCGGCCATTCCACTGCCGCCGCAGTGGCCGCGTCCAGACGGGCCCTGGTCTCCATCTCCATGTCCACCCTTTGATGTTACTGTGTCTGTCCGGAACTTCGTAGCTAAGGGATTTCGCTCCGGTGGCAGGCCGCACTGCGCAGCGCCGTTTCTCACATCATGGGAGCCAAGAAATGCGCTTGCCATTCCATGCTTCAGGTGCTTCTGCCCGCAGCCTCAGGGTAGAAGTATGAGCGGCTTACCGGACACGTCGTGTGAGCCAGAGTCCCTTTAGGTGTCGGAAACGCTAAAATCGAAACCATGGAATACCCCGTCACTCGCATGCGCCGGCTGCGTCTCTCAGAGCAGATGCGCTCCCTGGTTCGCGAGACCAGACTGGAACCCGGCGCGCTGATCCAGCCTCTATTTCTTTGCCCCGGGGAGGGGGTGCGCCGCGAGGTGCCGTCCATGCCCGGAGTTTTTAACCTTTCTGTCGACGAGGCCGCGAAAGAGGCTGAGCAGGCCAGGAGCGCAGGCCTCGGTGGGCTGCTACTCTTCGGGGTTCCGGAAAAGAAGGATGAGCAGGGATCAGGTGCCTGGGCTGAGGGCGGAATCGTCCAGCGCGGCTTGCGGGCGCTGAAGTCGGCGGGAATGCTGCTGATTGCCGACGTTTGCCTGTGCGAGTACACGAGCCACGGGCATTGCGGGATCACGGAACGTAACAATCACGGTTACATAATTGATAACGACAGCAGCCTTGGCCTGCTGGCACAGACGGCCGTCTCTCTGGCCAAAGCCGGAGCTGATGTCGTTGCGCCCAGCGACATGATGGACGGACGCGTGGCTGCAATACGCGATCAACTCGACGAGGAGGGCTATAGCAGCACGCCTATCCTCTCTTACGCTGCGAAGTTCAGCTCTGCGTTCTACGGCCCATTCCGCGAAGCTGCTGACTCAGCACCCCAGTTTGGAGATCGCCGCAGCTACCAGATGGATCCTGCTAATGCTCGCGAGGCGATGCGGGAGATCGAACTCGACGTGAGTGAAGGGGCAGACATGATCCTGATGAAGCCGGCAATGCCGTACCTCGATCTAATCCGAGCGGCGCGGGAGAGATTCGACCTGCCGATCGGGGCCTACCAGGTTTCGGGGGAATACGCGATGCTGCAAGCTGCCATCGCCCGGGGCTGGTTGGAACGCGACCGCACCATCCTTGAGTCGCTGCTTGCGATCAGGCGTGCCGGGGCCGGATTTATTGTGACCTACTTTGCCCAGCGGGCGGCGCAACTGCTTTAAATGCCGGCTCCGAGGCGATCCATCAGCGCGTCAAAGTCTTCCAGTCTTGAATATTCGATGATGACGCGCCCCCGGCCGTCCTTGTCTTCTATGCTGACCTTCATTCCGAGCGTGCGCTGCAGAAGATCGCGAGCCTCGCGTACATTCGGGTCGAGTGGCTCCTTGACGGGCACCTTCTTCTCCTTCTCCGGGTGGAGCAGGCCTTGCACATAGCTCTCCGTCTGGCGGACAGACATAGAAAGCGCACTCACTTTCTGTGCTGCCTTTAGGATACTGGCAGGGTTTTCCAGTGCCAGCAGCGCGCGGGCATGGCCGAAGGATAAAAGTCCCGACTCGACGCTTTGCTGTACCCCCTGGGGAAGTTTGAGCCGCCTGAGAAAGTTGGCCACCGTGGCCCGGTCTTTACCGGTGCGCCTGGCCATCTGCTCCTGGGTCATCCGGAACTCCTGCGCAAGGCGTCCAAAGGCCCTGGCCTGCTCCATGGGATTTAAATCGGCTCGCTGCAGGTTTTCGACAACGGTGATCTCCATTGCTTGTTCGTCGGAGACCGGGCGTACGATGGCCGGGATGGTGGACTTGCCGGCCTTTTTCGAGGCCAGCCAGCGCCGCTCGCCGGCAATAAGCTGATAACGATCGCCGAGTGGACGCAGCAGAACGGGCTGGATGACGCCGGTAGCCGCAATGGAGGCCGCCAGCTCGTTTAGCTTGTCTTCATCAAACTGCGTTCTCGTCTGGAAGGGGTTGCGCTCGATGGCGGCGACAGGAATCTCGCGCGGTGCGCCGGTTTGCTCAGCTTGATCCGGAGGCGCGGGTGCCGCGTGCACGCGAGGCAGTAGAGATTCGAGGCCGCGGCCTAATGCGCGACGCTTGGCATCATTCATAGCTTGTCTCCAACATCACTTTTTAGCTTGTGTGTACACCTAAGCATAGGGCCAGAAACGCACCTTTACCTCGCGCTTGCCTGCAGCGGCTTTACGCTCGGCTGCTTTCGGGCTCTCTATCTTGTTGCGCTCCAGCAGTTCCGCAGCCAGCTCCCGGTAACTCTCAGCGCCTCGCGACTTTGGATCGTAGAGCAGCACGGGTTTGCCGTAACTGGGAGCCTCTGCCAGGCGCACATTGCGCGGAATGGTTGTCCTGAAGAGCTTCTCCTTGAAGAAGTCTTTCAGGTTTTCGGTAACCTGCTGTGCGAGGTTGGTCCGGTCGTCGTACATGGTCAACAGAACGCCCTCAATTTCGAGCCTGGGATTTAAGGAGGATCTCACCCGGTCGAGTGTGTGCATCAGCTCACTGATGCCTTCCAAGGCGAAGTATTCGGCCTGCATGGGAACCAGCAGGGCGTCAGCAGCTACGAGTGCGTTCAATGTGAGTAGGTCGAGCGCCGGAGGGCAGTCGAGCAGCACGAAATCGTAGTTGGCGAGTTCGGGGGAAAGCGCCTCCTGTAGCCTGTAGGCGCGCCTTTCGTGCTGGATAAGCTCGACATTGGCACCGATCAGGTTCTTGCTCGAGGGCACGAGCGCAAGACCGTCTACCTCGGTCTTCAGAATGGTTCCGTCCATGGGAGCGTCTCCGACCAGCAGGTCGTAGGTGGACAGGCGGTCATCCTCGCGAGCGAAGCCATACCCACCAGTGGAGTTTGCCTGGGGATCAATATCGATGAGCAGGACACGGAGACCGTCCAGCGCAAGGGCCGCAGCTAGGTTGATTGCAGTCGTGGTCTTTCCGACCCCGCCCTTCTGGTTGACAACGGCAAGAACTCTTGCAGGCTTCTGGGGCATGCTTGCCAGAGAGTAAGACAGGCTCTGGCTTGCTGCAAATGAGCCGTCTGTGCAGAACAGGTATTTTTAAGTGAGCCGTACGGCTTCAGCTTCACCTGAAGGGTGATTAAGCCTTGCTGATTCAGAGTGTTAGGCTAGGATGTCTGATAGTAGGCGGTAGCAGCGCGGCGGTGGAAAAGATGTGGACGTTCCACGTGGAACAGCTCTAAGGCTGGCATGTTTCACGTGAAACACCGGTCCCAATCAGCAGCACTCGCTCGCTGCTCATCGGGACGGGTTCTTGCCTCCAGGCAAGCTGAGGCAAGACCTGCCTGATTGCGGCTGCCCGGCTTTGGCTTGATAGCAGAAGCAATGATCCGCGAGCGGTAAGGCACCTGCTGGCCTGCAGCACCGACTCCAACATTTCATCCACGGCTCTCAAGGTTACGAAGTCAAATGTCGCGGCGCAAGATTCCACCCTGTCTCCGAAGACCATGGCGGCCACTCCTGTGGTCCGGATGACCTCACGAAGGAAGGCAGCTTTGCGGCCTTGCGCTTCTGCCAGTGTGACGTTGAGATCAGGTCGGGTAATTGCAATTGGAAGCCCTGGGAATCCGGCCCCTGACCCATAATCCAGCAGTGTTCCTCCAGGCAAAGTCGCCTGCTCGCCACACCAGATGGACTCAAGGAAGTGCCGGTCCATAATCTCCTGGGCATCCCGGATAGCCGTAAGGCTGATGCGCGCATTCCATTTGAGAAGGAGTGTGAGATAAGCAGAGAGCTGCTCGGCTCTCTCGTGGGAAAGAGGTTGAACAGGCCACCTGCCGGCAGCTCGCTGTATGTCATGCGCGTTCAGCATGCAAAGGAACGCGCGGCAACCAGGAATTCAGAAAACAATGCCCTGGATGCATGGCTTGCGTCGAACGTGCGTTCCGGGTGCCATTGCACTCCAACAACGAAGGCATTCCCGCTGCCTTCCACGGCCTCCACCGTGTGATCTATGGCGCAAAGTGCTGAGATGATAAGGCCGTCCCCAGGGACCAGCACTGCCTGATGATGACTACTGTTTACTGCCCGTTCTTCTCCGAGGAATCGAGCCATCCGGCTGTCCGGAGTCACTTCAAGAAGATGAGCATCGCGGACCTCTCGCCCGGGCCTGTGATCGACCTCCGTCTGCAAGTGCTGGATGAGTGAGCCCCCACGCCAGACATTCATTGCCTGATGCCCATAGCAGATTCCGAGCAGGGGTTTTCCAAGGTTAAAGGCATCCTGTAACAGCAGCTCATCCGCTGCTTCCCGGAGCTGATCGGGCAACGCAGCCTCCGGAATTCGCGCCTGCCCAAACTTTTCAGGGTTGATGTCTGCCGGGCTGCCGGGCAGTAGGACTCCTTGGCACTCGGCCACGACGCTGGCAATTACGTCCGGCAGCTGATTTAGTTCAATCTGCACTGGCTCGCCGCCCGAGAGCTCCACTGCCCTGGCGTATTGAGGCCAGCTGCGCTCGTTGTATGCGAAGTCACTTCCTGTCGGTAGAGGGATCGCAATTCGCGGTCTCATATCTTAACCTCTACAGGCTGAACCTTTTTCACCAGCGCATGGTGATAGTAGAGCTCGTTTACCGCATCCTGCAGCCGCTGTGTGTATTCACCGAGGGCCTTCATCGAAGCGCCTTCCGTCAAGATTGGCTCACCTACCACCAGCTTAAGCCGTACCGGATGAAACACCTTCGTATGCATCGGCAGCAGCTCGTAGGTTCCTACCAGTGCTATGGGGATCAGGGGAACCTGCGCACGTAATGCCATGAAGGCTGGCCCATTCTGAAAAGGCTGGGGCTGGCCGGTGAGGGAGCGGCCACCCTCAGGAAAGATAAACAGCGGCATTCCACTCTCCAGCGCCCTTACAGCCTTTGAAAGGCTGGCAATCGACGCGCGGGGATTATCCACATGGACGGGAACCTGTCCAGATCGTCTTAGATACCAGCCGATGAAGGGGACCTTCCACAAGTCATGGCGTGCAACAATACGAAACTGAATTGGGAGTGTGCTGAACAACAGCGGCGTGTCCATGTAGGAGAGATGGTTGGACGCGTAGACCGCGACGGGATAACGGGAGAGAATCTCTGCCCCGGAGACCTCCACTGAACAGCCGCTGATGAACACACTGAAGCGAGCCCAGGTTTGTGCGATCTTATGTTGCAGCCGGCCGCGTGGGTCAACCAGGGAGACTGCCAACGCGAGCAGGCCGAAGAGGGACGTACCAAGTAGAAAGATCGGACCGCGCCAGAGAACGGTGGCCATTCGCTCCGACAAAGGCATGGGATTTGGTCGGCGCGTTAGTTTAGCAGCCATGAAGCACCGCGCGCGCTGCGCCCACCAGGTAAACGGATCCGGTAATTACCGCAAGTCTTCCGCCGCCCAGCGCCGACCTTGCCATTGCGACGGCTTCAGGCAAACCGATTGCGGCGCGGACCCGCGCGCCTGTCTTCTCTGCAGCCGCGACCATCGCCTCCAGGCTGGCGGCGCGGGGCGACGGTACCGGCACCAGGATCACCTCATCAAAGACCGGGAAAAGAATCTGCGACAGGGCGCTGAGGTCTTTATCGCCAAGGCAGCCGAAGATCAACACGGCAGGGTGGCTTTCCGAGTTGGACAGGTAGGAGCGCAGCGTCCATGCGCCTGCGGGATTATGCGCCACGTCGAGCAGAAAGTCTCCCATCCGCTCCAGGCGCCCCGGCCAGCGAACCTGCCGAATTCCCTGCTGAATCTGCCAAGCACCAATTTTGTAACCAAAACGGTTACGTAATTCACAGGCGGCCGCAATCGCCAATGCCGTATTTCGCTGCTGATGCTGCCCTGCCAACACAGGCTCTATGACAACGCTCTCCCCGAATACCTGCAACTCGTAGGAGCTGGAGCTTCCTCGCGAGGGGATGTACGCCGTCGCATCGACACCGGTTACACTTAACGGCACCGCCACTTCGCCCAGGGCCTGGTTCGCCTCCGGATGCTGGGGCAGCGTCACCATCACTCCATTCTTGCGCAGAATGCCGGCCTTTTCGCGAGTGATCGCGTCGATGGTCGACCCGAGCCATTCCATGTGGTCAAGCGAGATGTCCGTAATCACTGAGATCAGCGGCTCAACGATATTCGTGGCGTCCAGCCGGCCACCCAGGCCGACCTCGAGTACGGCGAGTTTCACGGACGCTTCGGCAAAGGCTAGAAATGCAAGCGCCGTCACCGTCTCAAAGAAACTGGGCATCGCCGGCAACTGCGCCTCTGCCACCAGCGCACGCGCGCGGTCATCCACTTGGAAGTAAAGACGCGCAAAGTCCGCGTCCGTTATTTCATTCTCGGCAATGCGGATGCGCTCGTTCACGCGTTCGAGGTGCGGAGACGTATAGAGCCCGGTGCGAATGCCGGCCTGATGCAAAATCGCCGCCAGCGTCGCTGCCGTAGAACCCTTGCCATTCGTGCCTGCAATCAGGACAGACCGGAACCGCTTCTGCGGATCGCCCAGCGCCGCCATCAGCATACGCATGTGTCCGAGTTCAAACTTTCGTTTTGTGTGCAGTTCGCCGGCCAGCGACATCAAGCCGTTGAGTGCGGCTGAATAGGACATGAAATTATCTTAACTCCGGGGTCGGTAAAGAAGACGCAAACCCTCCTGTTGACCGGCTACAGGTTAATGCCTTATGTTGCCTTTCAACAGGAGGAGACCCATCGGCAGCAGCATCATCCAGGGCACGCTCGATCTCATGGTCCTCAAGACGCTTGGAACCATGGGCCGCCAGCATGGCTATGGCATCGCCCGGCGTATCGAGCAGGTCAGCGCCCACGCCATCGATCTGAACCAGGGCACGATCTATCCCGCGCTGGTGCGGCTTGAACAGAAGAAGTGGATCAGCTCCGTGATGGGTATAAGCGAAAATAATCGCCGTGCTCGTTTCTACTCCATCACGCGCGCCGGCCGCCGGCAACTTGCCCGCGCCGAGCAGGAGTGGCAGCGGACCGCTGAGACGATGGCCCGCATCCTTGAGGGTTAGGCTCCGGCGGCTCGCCGGAAGACGACGAGGTCGCCTTTTACCTGGAGATGGCGCTGCGCACCGGTCTCACCTGGATACTGGCTGGGGGCTTTGTTGGAGTCGTGCTCGCGGCCACGCCAATCGATTGTGGGCGAGTCTGCTCTACCAGACCTCACCGGCTGACCCGCTGGCCCTCGCACTCACGCCGCTGCTGCTGCTCGGGTGGCGTGTGTGGCCAACGCCAGGCGGCTCTTCGTGCAGCAAGCGCCAACTCTGCGAGGTCCCCGCGGGCGGATTGACCGTGCTCAGTGCTGCATGAATTCAAGCGCGCGTACAAGATAACTCTTGAGCTCGCGGCGATGCACCACGGCATCAAGCATGCCATGCTGCAGCAGGAATTCCGAGCGCTGGAAGCCATCCGGCAGCTTCTGCCGGATGGTCTGCTCGATGACGCGGGGTCCGGCAAAGCCAATCAGCGCTCCCGGCTCGGCGATGTTCAGATCACCCAGCATGGCGAAGCTGGCCGTCACGCCGCCGGTTGTCGGGTCCGTAAGTACCGAGATGTACGGAATCTTCTCATCGTCCAGCCGGCCCAGCCCGGCCGAGATCTTCGCCAGCTGCATCAGGCTGGCCAGGCCCTCCATCATGCGCGCGCCGCCAGAGGCGGCCACGATGATCAGCGGCGCACGCCCGGCAAGCGCCCGGTCCACGGCGCGCGCGATTGTTTCACCCACCACCGCGCCCATGCTGCCGCCGATAAAGCTGTACTCCATGGCGCTCATGATCACCCGATGTGGACCAAGCATCCCCAAGGCGTTCAGCACCGCATCGTTGAGGCCGGTGTCCTGCTGCGCCTTCTTTAGCCGGCTCTTGTAGCTCTTCAGGTCGGTAAAGTTCAGCGGGTCGGTTGAGCGAAGCTCGGTGTCCACAAGCGTATAGCCCGGCTCGAGCAGGTACTCGATACGGGCCCGCGCACCTATGCGGAAGTGATGCTGGCACTTCGGGCAGACGTGCAGGTTCTGTTCCAGCTCTGCCTTCCAGATCACCTGGCTGCAGCGGTCACACTTCGTCCAAAGTCCCTCGGTGCGGACCGTCTTCTCGCCCGCGCTCTCAATTCCGTTCTCCTGCCGCTTAAACCAGGACATCTGTTTCGACCTTCCTCAGTACTCAATGCCGCGCTGCGCCAGAATGCCCCTCTCGTAGGCGTGCTTCACCTGCCGCATCTCGGTTACCGTGTCGGCTAGCTGCACCAATAGCGGGTGCGCATTCCGTCCGGTCAGGATTACGTGGACCATCTCCGGCCGCGCCTTCAAGGCTTCCGCTACCTTGGCCGGGTCCAGCATGCCGTAGCCAATGGCATAGTTGATCTCGTCCAGCACCACCATGTCCCATTCACCTGAAACGATGGCGGCCTTCGCCTCGTCCCAGGCCGCCTCCACCATTCGCACATCTTCAGGATCGGTCTCCGCGCCGCCCACCTTCACAAAACCCCGGCCCATCTGCTTCATCACAAAGTTGCCGTCGAAGGCCTCGACTGCCTCCAACTCGCCGTAATGCCAGGAGCCTTTAAGGAACTGCAGCATCAGCACGCGCATGCCGTTGCCCACAGCCCGCAAAGCCGTGCCCATGGCCGCCGTCGTCTTGCCCTTGCCGGGGCCGGTGTTTATAAGGATGAGTCCACGCCTGGAGTCTGTCATCGGTCCTTGGCTTGCGGCCGCTCGTGAGCAGACGCGGGTATCTGGCGCCGCGAGCACGGTGCCCCAGCAGCCCAGCGAAAAAGCCTCAGCCCTGGTGGCCCGTGTGATACGGATGCCCAGCAAGGATTGTAAATGCCCGGTACACCTGCTCGGCGAGCACCACCGGGCGAGCTCATGTGGCAGCGTCCTCGGCCCCAGGGAGAGCAGCAGGTCCGCCCGCGCCCGCATCTCGTCAC
>CAYQYM010000015.1:0-15229 GCA_964421715.1 uncultured Acidipila sp. | reverse complement strand
ACCTAGTAGACTCGGCCGGCGTCTTCCTCCCCCTGCAGGAGGATGTCTTCCCGGACCAGGACGACTTCGGGCGCATCTTCCGCAACAACGCAGTCATGTCCGCAGCAGGAATTCCGCAGATCACTGCCATCATGGGCATGTGCGTCGCCGGCGGAGCCTATCTGCCGGTGATGACGGACCACATCCTGATGACCGAGGGCAGCGGCCTCTTTTTGGCAGGACCGGCACTGGTGCAGGCGGCCATCGGACAGAAGTACTCGGCGGAGGAGCTGGGCGGCGCGGCCATGCACGCGGAGATCTCAGGCACGGTGGACTACAAGGAGCCCAACGACCATCTGTGCCTGGCCCGGCTGCGGTCACTCGTGGGCCGGCTCGGCCACCCGGCGCGCGCGCCCTTTGACCGCACGGCCTTTGACGCCCGTGCGGATGCGCCGAAGTATGCCGCAGCGGACGTTTACGCACTGCTGGACCCGGACCCGGCGCGCGCCGCCACCAACACCTATGACATGCACGAGATCATCGCCCGGCTGGTGGACCGCAGCGAGTTTGACGAGTACAAGCCGGACTACGGCAGCACGGTAATCTGCGGCTATGCCCGCATCGAGGGATACGCGGTCGGCATTGTCGCCAACCAGAAGACGGCCCAGCAGCAGACCTCGAGCACCGGCGAAAAACGCATCGAATTTGGCGGGGTGATCTACGCCGGCAGCGCGGAAAAGGCAGCGACTTTCATCCAGGACTGCAGCAAGAACCTCATCCCGCTGGTCTTCCTGCACGATGTAAACGGCTTTATGGTGGGCCGCGATGCGGAGTGGAGCGGCATTATCCGTGCAGGGGCGAAGATGGTTACGGCGGTCTCGACCGCGAGGGTGCCGAAACTCACCGTGATCGTCGGCGGCTCGTTCGGCGCGGGCCACTACGCGATGTGCGGCAAGGCCTACGATCCGCGCTTTGTCTTCGCCTGGCCCACGGCGCGCTACGCCGTAATGAGTGGAGCCTCGGCGGCAAGCACACTGGTTGAGATCAAGATTCGCCAGCTCGAACGCGGCGGCCACAAGCTGAGCGACGAGGAGCGGCAGCAGGTGGTGGATTCCATCAAGGCCAGCTACGACGAGCAGACGGACTGCCGCTACGCGGCGGCGCGCCTGTGGGTGGACTCGATCATCGACCCCGCGAAGACGCGTGAGGCGCTCGCCATTGCCCTCGAGGCTGCCTCGCTGAACAGCGCCGTTTGAAGGCGACAGTCTAACTTGCGCCACGGCTGCGCACGGTGGCCAGTCCGCCGTCCACACCGAAGACCTGACCGGTAATCCAGCCGTGCTTAGGGTCCAGCAGGAACTCGATCATCGCGGCTACCTCCTCCGGCTGTCCGAAGCGCCCCAGCGCGTGCATGCCCAGCGACCCCCTGGCCACGGCCTCATTGCCGGTAATCCGTGCGGTGAGCGGAGTCTCCGTCAGGCCGGGCGCAACGCAGTTCACGCGCAGATTGCGGTTGGCATAGCTGGCTGCGGCGGCGATGGCCAGACCCTGGATGCCTGCCTTTGCGGCGGCAATGGCTTCGTGGTTCGCCATGCCCAGCCGGGCCGCCGCGCTCGACACCAGCACGACGCTGCCCTCGCGCTTGATGGCCCGCGCGGCCCCGCGCACCACGGCAAACGAACTCTTCAGGTTGATGGCAAGCGTCGACTCGAGCTCTTCATCGGTGGTGAGGTGCGCGGGCTTAAGCAGCAGCGAGCCGAAGCAGTTGGCCACGCCCTGCAGCGTGCCGAAGCGTTCAGCAGCCTGTGCTATCGCCGCTTCTATCTCCGCGCTGCGCGTCGCATCCACGACGGCCTGCTCTGCGCCCAGTTCCGCGGCCAGGGCCGCCAGCCGCTCGGCGTCCCGCCCTGCCAGCAGCAGTTGCGCGCCCCGCGCCGCAAGCCTGCGTGCAAGCGCCGCACCCACCCCGCCATATGCTCCGAAGACCACGTAGGATTCAGCCATAGTCATAAATCTACAGGCGGCGCTATGCCTTCCGGCATACGCCTGGAAATGCCTGTTGGCCTGGCGGAAATCGGGGCTACACCTCTACCGTGGGCTCATGGCCCGGGCCCGGATTCGGCGGCGCGGGTTCGCTGCTCCGGATATAGAGCGTCGCGCACTCTTCGGCCAGAACACCAGGCACAATCTCAAGGTCGCTCCGGAAAGAATCGTGGATGAAGTCGATCGTATCCGCGTGCCGCGTGGCAAAGTAGATGGAGTTCACGTCAGACCGGGTGGCTCCATACACGATGCGGCTGACGCCCGCCCACAACGCGGCGATGGTGCACATGCCGCAGGGCTGCAGCGTGCAGTAGAGCGTGGTGCCCTTGATTGAGGTCGTCTTGCGTCCGGCGCACAGGCGGCGGATGGCCACCATCTCGGCGTGCGCCGTCGGGTCGTGCCGCAGTTCGCCCTCGTTGAAGGCCCGGCACACGACGGCGCCGTCTTCCACGATCACGCAGCCCACCTGCGCGCCGCCCGGCGTCTGCTCTCCGCGGCGCGCCTCTACCAGCGCCTCGCGCATCAGCGCAACATCCTCTTGTCTCACTTCCGGCTCTGCCCTCATGCGCGGTTTAGATGCTCCAGATCAGGTCAATCGTGTGCGAGGGCTGCTGGTCCGCCGTCAAAGCCACCCCCTTGGCCCGCAGCAGGGTGCCAGGCCGCAGCAGCTCCGGATCAAGCTGCACGCTTCCCTCCGGCGTTACCTGCAGCCGTACCTTCCCGGCCTGCGCTGCATGCGGCGAGGCCGGATGCGCCAGCGGCAGCTCCACGGCTGCGCTGCTGCCTGCGGCCAGCCACAGCGAGAAGAGATCGCAGAAGCCGAGAGCGGCGGTGTAGCGGTCCAGCTCGGCGGGGTCAAACTGTGCCTCGATGGGCAGGCGGCGCGCCGTCTCCTCTTCTACGAAGGCCTTGTGCTCCGGCTTGCTGTCGTCCGCCAGCAGGCAGAAGTGGCGGCTAGTCAGCACACCTTCGAGCGTGCTGCGGCGCGCCGCCTCGTCAATCGACTCGCGCCAGCAGGGGATCGCGCGGTCAGGCGAGAGTGCCAGGAATGACTCCGGGCGGTTCTTCAGTTGCGCGGTATCCGCCGTCTCCCAGCCCTGGTCATGGAGCGCAATGGCCGCAAGCGCCGCCTCGCTCAGCACGCCGAAGGGTTCCGGCCTGAGGGAACGCGCGATCAGCCCGGCCAGCCGCGCATGTTCCGGCTGGGTTACACAGCCAAGCGGCTCACTCACCTGCTGCGTCGCGGCAAATGCCTTCCACGCGGGCTGCGCGCCCTCCATCGTGTCGCCTGTTTTCGACCCTCGAAGTACCATACCCCACTGTAGGATGCCCTCCCGCTCTGAGCAACGTTGCATCCTAGCCAGCATGCGCCGATGGGAACGCGACGGTTTGCTGCTGCTGCTGGCTGCAGGTGCCTCGTCGACGGATACGTGGAGCTTCTTCGGCCTGGGGCGCGTCTTCACTGCGCAGATGACCGGCAATACCGTCATGCTCGGTATGGACCTCGTCGACAGGAGCCCGGCGCTGGCCCGGCTGCTGACGGCCGTGGTGGCCTATGCGGCCGGAGTGCTGTGCGGCACGCTGGCAGCGCGTGGCGTGGGCGGCCACAGACGGTGGCCCCGCAGCTTCTCGCCGGTGCTCGCCGCAGAGAGCTTGCTGCTGGTCGCGACTGCCGTCCTTTGGGCGCGGCCTCACCCTTCCTCGGGCACTTTTTGGACGCTTCTGCTTATCGCGCTGGCCGCGGCTGCGCTCGGCGTGCAGAGCGCAGCAATGCAACAGCTCCGGATCCCGGGTATCGTGACGACTTACATCAGCGGCACCTGGACCGTAGTCATGGCGAGCCTGGCCGATCTGCTGACCGGCCACCAGCCGAAGCGGCACCGCCGATGGCAGCAGCGGCTGACCATGCAGGCGGCGGTCGTGGTCGTATACTTTCTCGCCGCCGTGCTCACGGGCCTCATCCTCAGGACCTCTCCCCGCAGTGCTGCCGCCCTGCCGGCCGCCGCCATTAGCCTGGTCGCACTCTATAGCTACGCGCGTGGAGAGACTGCCTGAGCCTGCCCAGCCGACCGTTCCCCGTCTGGCAAGCTGGCATTTCTCCCCATGTGACCATTAGAATCGGTACAGAAACACCGCCAGCCAGACCCACGGCAGCCGGCGCTGTTGAGGCGCAGTCACATCAATCATGATCTTTCGACTCTTGCAGTTTAGAGCCGTGCTGGCAGTCAGCATGGCAGCGGTCAGCTTTCCGGCGTTTTGCCAGAGCCCAACCCAGAGCCAGCCAGCGGCAGCCGACAAGCAACAGCAGCAGCAGTCGCCCTACCAGGGAACGGTGGTGGAAGACATTGTTGCGCGCGTGAATGACCAGATCATCAGCCGCTCGGACTACGAGCGTGCGGTGCAGGACCTGGACCAGCAGGCCCGCCAGCAGGGCTGGAGCCAGCCGCAGATCCTGGAGCAGAAGCACGAACTGTTGCGGAACCTGATCGACCAGCAACTGCTGATCTCAAAGGGCAAGGAACTGGGCATTACCGGTGAAAACGAGCTGGTGCGCCGGCTGGATGAGATCCGTAAGCAGAACCACCTGGAGTCGCTCGAGGACCTGCAAAAGGCCGCCGAGTCGCAGGGCGTCTCCTATGAGGATTTCAAGGCCAATATCCGCAACAACATCATCACCTCGCAGGTCATTCGCGACGAGGTAGGCCGCCACATCTCCATCTCGCCCTCAGAGCTCGAGCGCTACTACGAAGAGCACAAGCAGGAATTCGATCGGCCAGAGCAGGTCCACCTCAGCGAGATTCTGATTCCCACGGCCAACCCGGATGATTCCGCCGAGGTGGCCGCGGCGCAGAAGAAGGCCGACGACCTCGAGGCACAGCTCAAGAGCGGCGCGAATTTTGCAGCGCTGGCCAAGGCCGAGTCCAAGGGACCTACCGCCGCGCAGGGCGGCGACCTCGGAGACTTCAGGCGCGGCCAGTTGGCCAAGGTGCTCGAAGACCAGACCTTCAACCTTAATGCGGGCCAGTTCACAGCACCGATTCGTACCAAGCAGGGCTTCGTCATCCTCAAGGTGACGCAGCACACACCGGGGGGTCTGCAGCCGTTCAAAAACGTCCAGGACCAGATCGAAGAGCAGGTAGGCATGCAGAAGATGAATCCCGCGCTGCGCCAGTACCTGACGCGCCTGCGCGAGGAGGCCTACATCAATATCAAGGACGGCTATGAGGACTCCGGCGCCAGCTCCAACGAGCTGAAGCCCGTTTACAGCGCCTACCAGCCACCCACCCCCAGGCAGAAGAAGCACGTTACGCGCACGCGCTATCGCGGCCGCCCCGCTGCCCGCCATCGGAGTGCGCCGCCTGCCGTGCCTTCCCTGGCACAGGTGCCGCAGGCCGACGACTCCGCTCCGGCCGCTGCACCGGCCACCGCCGCCGCAGGCACTGCTCCCGCGCCCGCCAAGAGCTCGCGGCAGAAGAACACGCAGGTGGCAAAGAGCACGGAAAAGCCCGGCAAGAAGGAGAAGATCCGCTTCGGCCAGGCGCCCCGTGAGACGCTGCCCGCAGGGACCACGCGCAGTGAGGATGCGGGAGCAACCTCCGCAACAGCCGCCAGCACACCCGCTTCTGACAGCACCTCACCTGCGCAGGAGGCCGCCAACGTCGCGCCCGATATCGAGGCGGACGGTGCCCAACACGTTGCAGGGGCATCCGAGCAAAAGACGCGCTTCTCGGCACGGGCCAGCATCAAAAAGGACAAGGCAAAGAAGTCCAGGGATGCGGACCCGTTTGCGCCGCCTCCGGAGTCTACCGACGAGCTGGCCACGCGCGAAGAGCAGTCGACCGCGCTCGGGTTGAACGGCGACACCACGAAGAAGAAGAAGAAAGACGCGAAGAAGCCTGAAACCGGTCAGAAGACCCGCTTCTCAGACGAGGGCCGCAAGGACAGGAAGGCATCGCAGCAGGAGCCGGCGCAGAACGCGGCTCCAGCTGCTGACCAGCAGCCGCAGTCTGCCTCGCCAGACCAGCAGCCAACCACGGCTCCGGCCGCCCCTGCCGCTCCCACGCAGGGTCCTTAAGCGAACGCTGATGAAAGACCTGTTCGTGCACGACCTGCCGCAGTTTGAGAATCGCGAGGTCACCGGGTACTTCGTCGCGGGCACGCGCCAGGTGCGCAGCACCCGTGACGGCGGTGCCTACCTGGCGTTGTCTCTTTGTGACAAGACCGGCCAGATCGAGTGCCGCGTGTGGGAGATGAACAACGCCGCTGAGTTCGCGCAGGGTGACGTCATCAAGATACGCGGCCAGGTCTGCCGCTACCAGGAAAAGCTCCAGATCAAGGCAGACAAGCTGCGCAAGGCCGAGCCCTCGGAATACGAGCTGGGCGACTTCGTGCCGCGCACAACGCGCGACCTCGCCGAGTTGAAGGCCGAGTTTAAGGCATTTGTGCAAAGCTTTCGCAACGCTTACCTCGCGGCGCTGCTCCAGTCGTTCCTCGACGACTCAGTCATCGCTGCGGCGCTCGAGGAGGCGCCCGCGGCAAAGTCCATGCACCATGCGTGGATCGGCGGCCTGCTGGAACATATCGTCAGCCTGATGGGCCTCTGCGACGCCGTCGCCGGCCAGTTCCCTGCCATCAACCGCGACCTGCTGCTGACCGGCGCGGCGCTGCATGACATCGGCAAGATTCGCGAACTGCGCTGGGGCACCAGCTTCGACTACACGGTCGAAGGGCAGTTGCTCGGCCACATCACCATCGGCATCGGCATGGTCGAGCAGAAGATTGCCGCACTGTCCGGCTTCCCCCCGGAGTTGCGCCTGCTGGTGCTGCACATGCTGCTCAGCCACCACGGCCGGTACGAGTTTGGCTCACCCAAGCTGCCCATGACTGCCGAGGCCATGATGCTGCACTACCTCGACGACCTCGCGGCCAAGATGGACACCGTGCAGGCCGAGCTGGCCCGCAGTGCAGCAGCCGGCCGCGCACCTGGCCAGATGACGGACTGGGTACGCTCGCTCGAGCGGCAGCTGCTGGACTCCGCCGCACTGCTTAAACCGCCAGAAGAGGTTTGAACGCCATGCCCTACCTGCTGAAGACCGAGCCCGATGTCTACTCGATGGATGACCTGCTCCGCGACAAGGAGACAGTGTGGGATGGCGTGGCCAATCCGCAGGCAGTGAAATATCTGCGCGAGATGAAGCCGAAAGAGCGGCTGGTGATCTATCACACCGGCGACGAGCGGCGTGCGGTCGGTTCCGCCGCTTCCATCTCGGTCGACACCTCTGACCCCAAGGTGCCGCTCGTACGAATTCGGGCGGGCCGCCGCTTTGCCGAGCCGAAGACACTGGCCGAGATCAAGGCCAGCCCGCTCTTCAGAGATTCGCCCCTCGTCCGCATCGGGCGCCTTGGCGTGGTGCCGTTGACCGAGGCACAGTACGCCTGGCTCAGCGGCGAATAGCCCCGCGGGCTGAGCTACAATCAGTTGTAAATGCTACGTTTTTCTACTGCTGGCGAGTCGCACGGCGAGAGCCTAATCGCGCTTGTCTCCGGCATGCCCGCGGGCGTTTCCATCGAACAGGAGTTCCTGGACCGCGAGCTTTGGCGGCGGCAGCAGGGCTACGGCCGTGGCGGGCGCATGCGCATCGAGCAAGACACGGCGCACATCCTCTCCGGCGTGCGGCACGGCAAGACGATCGGCTCGCCCATCGCAATGGAGATCAAGAACCGCGACTGGAAGAACTGGACCGAGATTCTGCCCGTGGGTGCGGGCGACCCATCCAGGCACAAGGCCGTGACTTCTCCGCGGCCGGGGCACGCCGACCTTGCCGGGGCGCTCAAATATGACTTTCCTGACGCGCGCTACGTGCTCGAGCGGGCCTCGGCGCGCGAGTCCACCGCGCGGGTGGCCGCGGGTGCCGTGGCCAAGCAGTTGCTGCTTGCGTTCGGCATCGACGTCGCCAGCCATGTCGTCCGGGTGGGACGCGCGGAGCTTGCGCGTGAAGCCTCCTGGCAGGAGATTGCCGCCCTGCGCACGCGAGACGAGGTGCTGCTGAACTGCGTCGACCAGGAGTCAGAGGAACGCATGAAGGCCGAGGTGGATCTCGCCCTGCGCACCGGCGACTCCATCGGTGGAGTCTTCGAGGTCGTGATTCACGGCGCGCCTGCCGGCATCGGCACCTACGCGAACTGGGATGAGCGCCTGGACGGGCTGCTGGCGCAGGCCGTCATGTCGCTGCAGGCCGTTAAGGCAGTCGAACTGGGGCGCGGCGTCACCGCGGCCGAGTCGCTCGGCTCCGAGGTGCACGACGCCATTCACTACGCGCCCGCGGCGGAGGACGGCAACGGCCACCACACGCGATTTCGCCGTGAGCGAAACAACGCCGGTGGCGTGGAGGGCGGCATCTCCAACGGCGAGGACATCGTGGTTCGCGGCTATCTCAAGCCGATTTCGACGCTGCGTCGCCCGCTGGGCTCTGTAAACTTTGCAGGCCGCGAAGAGACCAGGGCCGCCTATGAACGCAGCGATGTCTGCGTGGTTCCGGCGGCGGGTGTTGCGGCTGAATCGATGGCAGCGCTGACGTTTGCGCGCCTGGTGCTGGAAAAGTTCGGCGGCGACTCGCTCCGGGAATCAAAACGTAACTATGACAGCTACATTGAACAGATTCGCGCCTATTAGGGCTGCCCATTGGAATGATCCGAGAAATCGTCAAGTACCCTGACCCCGTCCTGCAGCGCCCCACCGAACCCGTCACCGAGTTCAACGACGAGCTGCGGGCACTGGTCGACGACATGTTCGAGAGCATGTATGCCGCGCAGGGCATCGGCCTGGCCGCCCCGCAGATCGGCGTCTCCAAGCGCCTCACTATCATCGACCTAAGCTTTCAAAAGAATCCGGACGAGCGAATCGTGCTCGTCAATCCGGAGATCATTCACAGCGAAGGCAAACAATATGAGGAAGAAGGCTGTCTTAGCCTCCCGGAGATAAGGGAGAAAGTGCGTCGCGCCGCAAAAGTTAAGGTGCGCGCGCAGGACCTTGCGGGCGAGTGGTTTGAAATTGAAGGCGAGGAGCTGCTGGCGCGCGCCTTTCAGCACGAAATCGATCACCTGGACGGCATCCTCTTTCTCTTTCGCGTGAGCGCGCTCAAGCGCGACCTGCTGCTGCGCAAGATTCGCAAGATGCAGCGAAACGGCGAGTGGTAGATGCGGCTGGTCTTCTGCGGCACGCCGGATTTTGCGGTGCCAACTCTCCGCGAACTGCTGCGGGCCGGCCATGACGTTTCGCTCGTGCTCACACAGCCAGACCGCCCCAGCGGACGCGGCTTGGCAGCGACGGCTCCGCCGTTAAAGCGGGCTGCGCTGGAAGCGGGCCTCCGAGTCGAGCAGCCGGAGAAAATCAGGCAGAATGCAGAACTGCGGGCGCTGCTGACAGCGATTGCGCCCGAAGCGATCATCGTGGTGGCCTACGGCCGCATCATTCCACAGTGGATGCTCGACCTGCCACCGCACGGAAACATCAACCTGCATGGGTCGCTGCTGCCCCGGTACCGAGGCGCGGCTCCCATCCAGTGGGCGATTGCGAATGGTGAGGCCGTGACCGGTGCGACCACCATGCGCATCGATGCAGGGCTGGACACGGGAGACATGCTGCTGCAACGCGAGCTCCCGCTGGCTCCCGATCAGACCGCGGAGGATGTGTTCCCGCTGCTGGCGGCCATGGGTGCGCCGCTCATGGCGGAGACGCTGGATGGTCTTGCCGCCGGCAGACTCAGGCCTCGTCCGCAGAACCATGCCGAGGCTACGCTCGCGCCTATGCTCACGCGCGAGGACGGCAAGATTGACTTTGCGCGCACAGCGCTCACCATCTACAACCGGTGGCGCGGTTTTCAACCCTGGCCGGGCGCCTACACACAGGTGGAAGGCCGCAAGCTGACGTTACATCACCTGTTGCCCACGGCGCCTGACCTTTCGCCGCAGGCTCCCGGAACGCTGCACATCGAACGCGGGCGCGCCTTCGCCGCATGCGGCGAAGGCACCTGGATTGAGCTGCCCGAGGTGCAGATGGAAGGCCGCAAGCGCATGCCGGCCGCAGACTTCCTGCGCGGCCAGCAGCTTCGCCCGGACATGCGGCTGGGGGCGTGAGTGGTTGCGCCTGCACGCGCCGCCGCTTTTGAGGTTCTGCTCGCCGTCGCGGCCAAGCGCGGCCATAGTGATGAACTGCTCCGCACGCCGCTTATCGACCGGCTAAGCCCGCGGGATCGTAATTTGGCCACTAACCTTGTGCTCGGCACTCTCCGGTGGCAGCTTCTGCTGGACGCGCGCTTTCGCCCGCTGCTAAACCGGCCCACACAGGCACTGCCTCCTGAAATCGAGATTGCCCTGCGACTGGGCTCCTTCCAGTTGCTGCTGCTGGACCGCATCCCGCCGCACGCAGCTATCGGCGAGAGTGTGGAGCTGGCCAAGCGCAGCAGCGCGCCGTTTGCGCCGGGCATGGTGAATGCCGTGCTGCGCAGGGTTGCCGCCCAGCCCCGGCCTGCGGAGCCCCTGCACCCAGCGAATGCTGCGGCACTCGCCGAGGCTACGGCGCATCCGCGCTGGCTCGTGGAGCGATGGGTGTTGCTGTACGGGCTGGAGCGTGCCACATCCGTCTGCCGCTTCGACCAGGCGCCTGCTCCGCTTGCAGTTCGGCTCGGCAACGCACACCAGGCAGAAGAGCTTGCGGCCGAGGGCATCGAGCTGGCGCCGGGCGAGTTCCTCACCGCGGCGCGGCGCGTACTCAAAGGGGATGTCACCGCCAGCCGCGCTTACCGCGAACGGCGCGTGCGGGTGCAGGACGAGGGCTCGCAGCTCGTGGCGGAGCTGGCTGGCCACGGCCGGCGCATCCTGGACGCCTGCGCAGCGCCCGGCGGCAAGGCGGCCATCCTGGCCGAGCGCAACCCGGCAACGGAGATTACCGCGCTGGACCGCAGCCGGCGACGTCTTGACGCGATGCGCGCGCGCTTTGGCACTCGCTTCCACTACAGTGCCGCCGACGCCGCCACGCAACGCTTTCATCCCGATTTCGACCTCGTGCTGTGCGATGTTCCGTGCAGCGGCACCGGCACCCTGGCGCGCAACCCGGAGATTCGTCACCTGCTCAGGCCGGAGGATCTGCCGCGCCAGCAGACACGGCAAATCGCAATCCTGCGGAATGCGCTCGCCGCGCTTGAGCCCTGCGGAAGGCTGCTCTACTCCACCTGCTCACTCGAGCCGGAGGAGAACGAGGCCGTAGTAGAAGCCGCGCTGGCCGGACGCGCGGAGTATGCGCTGCATTCGCTCCAGCCCGAGCTGGACCGCCTTGTTAACGAGGGCGCGATGACGGCGGCCGCAGCCGGACGGCTGCGCGAGACCGCGCTGGTGCGCGGCATGCTCCGCATCCTGCCGGGAATGCATGCTTCTGACGGCTTTTTCGCCGCGCTCGTCGTGCGTAGTTAACGTGCTTCAAAGGCTTGCTTTGAAGCACACAGATAAACTGAGGACGTGAGAGTGCCAGAGGTCCAGTCCAATACATTCCAGGACCGCCTCGGCCGGATTGAGGCAAACATCGCGGCGGCGTGCCGGCGCTCGGGGCGCCAGCGCAGCGAGGTGCGGCTGATGGCCGTCTCAAAGACGCGCAGCACCCAGGAGATGCTGGAGGCGATGGCGCACGGCTTGACGCTCTTCGGCGAAAACCGGGTGCAGGAGTTTGAAGCGAAGCGCGAGGATCTGCCGCCCGAAGCCGAGGTTCACCTCATCGGCCACTTGCAGTCGAACAAATCCGCACGCGCGGCTGTGCTGTTCACTGCGGTGGACACCATCGACTCGCTCCGCATTGCGCAGCGGCTCAATGAGGCCGCCGCCAGGGCAAGCCGCACACTGCCGGTGCTGCTCGAGATCAAGCTCAGCGGTGAGGCGACCAAGACGGGCTTTGCGCCGGATGAGCCGGAGCTGCGCCAGCTACTGGAGCAGATGCCCTCGCTCGAAAGCCTGGCGCTGCGCGGGCTAATGACTGTGCCCCCGCTGGACGAGGCGCCGGAGACGGCCCGCGCCTGCTTCCGCCGCCTGTGTGAGCTTCGTGAAAACCTTGCCCAGAGCTATCCCGGGCTGAACTTTGCCGAGCTCTCCATGGGCATGTCCGGGGATTACGAGATCGCCATCGAAGAGGGGTCGACGACGGTCCGCATTGGCACGGCGCTCTTCGGTGCGCGTCAAACCTAGCCTGCTGCGGCTACACTCGTTAGCAATGAACGCCCTCTACGCCGCCGTCATCGGGGCCATCGTGCTCACGCTGCTCACCGTCTCGCTGGCCCGCGTGCGCAAGGTAAAGACCCGCGCAGACTACCTGGTTGCGGGACGGTCGCTGCCTGCCTTCGTGCTGGTTTTTACGCTGCTCTCTTCCTGGATCGGCTCCGGCTCGCTGCTGGGCGGAGCGGAGAACGCTTACAACCACGGACTGGTGGCACTGTGGCAGGCTGCCGGCGGATGGGCCGGGCTGCTGCTCATCTACTTCATTGCACCGCGCGCGCGCAGGTTTGCGCAGTTCACCATTCCCGATCTGCTCGAGGCCCGGTACAGTCAGACGGCGCGCGTGCTGGGCGTCATTGCTGTGCTGTTTGCCTACACCGCCATTACCAGCTACCAGCTCATCGGCGGCGGAGACATCCTGGACCTCATCTTCCCGCACGTGATTACGCCAGACCTCGGCAAGTACATCATCGCGGCCTTTGTGATCGTGTTCACGGCCATCGCCGGCATGTCGTCGGTGGCGTACATGGACGTTTTCATAGGGCTGCTCGCGACGGTGACGCTGCTGGTCGCACTGCCGGTGCTGATGCACGCGGCGGGCGGATGGGGCGGCTTTCACGCGGCGCTGCCGGCCTCGCACTTCGCGCCGATCGGCCCCTATGGCCTGCTGCCCGCACTGGAACTCTTTCTGCCCACCTGCCTGCTGATGCTGGGCAACCAGGCGATGTACCAGAAGTTTTTCTCCGCGCGGTCAGAGAAAGACGCGCGGCGCGCTGTTGTGGGCTGGATCGTCGGCACCGTCATCCTCGAGACGGCGATCGTGCTGCTGGCCATGCTGGGTCACGTACTGGCGATGGAGCACGGCGAGCAGCCGTTTCCCCGGGAGGTGATCGCGTTTACGGCGCTGCACCACCTGCCGGTGCTGCTGGGCGCGCTGCTCATGGGAGCCGTCTTCGCAAAGGTGATTTCGACGGCCAACAACTTTCTTTTCTCGCCGGCCACCAACCTCGTCAACGACGTGTTCGTTCGCTACATCGCGCCTGACGCCACTAACAAGCGCGTGCTCATCATCTCGCGCCTGATGGTGGTGCTGCTCGGGTGCTGGGCGCTCTACCAGGCGCTGCACACGGGGTCCGTGCTCAAGAAGACGCTCTATGCTTACACGATTTACTCGGCGGCGCTCACGCCCGTCATCCTGGCCGCGTTCTACTGGCGTCGAGCCACCTCGACCGGTGCTGTGAGCGCGATTGCCGCAGGCACGCTCATCACGGTCTTCTGGGATACGCCGCTGGTGCACCAGCATCTGCCGATGGCAGTCGCCCAGCGAGATGCCATCTTTCCCGCGCTGCTGGCCGCGCTGCTCTTCCTCGTGCTGGGCAGCCTGCTGACGCCGCCTCCCCGACGGGAGCAGGTGGCACGGTTTTTTCCCGAGCCCTGATTGCCGCTGGCACGTCGTAGAATGTAGATACGACACCCCAGCCAGTACACAGAAGCGCGCACCAGACCCGCATACCCGCTGTTATTCGGAAGTGATCGGATGAGACAGACTTCCCCTACCCAGGAGCAGCCGCTCAGCCCCCGCCTCGGCGGAGCCACCTTCCCGTTTTCTCATCGGCTGCAACGGCTGGTCTGGAACGTAGCCTGGGCGGCGCTTGGCTCCTGGACACCGCCCCCGCTGCACCGTTGGCGCCGGTTCCTCGTGGTGCTCTTCGGCTCGGAGACCTGAAGGGCGAGGCCGCGCGCGCCCGGCTTGCGGAAGTCACCGGCCTGCGGCTGGACGCAGCCATTGAGACAGAGGCAAAGGCACTGCCCTGAGCGGGGGCCAACAGGTCAGGCGGGCCGAGGTGCGCCATCCAACACGCCGCCCGGTTCACGGCTTCTGTTCGCGGCTTTCAGCGGGTGAGGGCAGTTCCGGGCGACTGTTTCCTTGCTGTCTCTGAAACCCGGCGCGTCCGGTAAGAATCCTATTCGTTATGGAACAAGTGACTGTAAACACAGCGGCCGCGGGCACCTTTACGCTTGGCGGAGATCTCACGGTAAACCGGCTCGGCTTTGGCGCGATGCGCATCACCGGCGAGGGCGTCTGGGGGGAGCCGAAGAATCCCGCCGAGGCTGTCCGGGTGCTGAAGCGGACGGTTGAACTGGGCGTGAATTTTATCGACACGGCCGACGCCTACGGGCCGGAGGTCAGCGAGCGGCTGATTGCCGAGGCGCTGCACCCTTACCCGAAGAATCTGGTGATCGCCACCAAAGGTGGGCTGGTGCGCTCTGGCCCCGGCAAGTGGGAGGGTGTAGGCCGGCCCGAGTATCTGCGGCAGTGCGTAGAGATGAGCCTGCGCCGCCTCAAGGTGGAGCGCATCGACCTGTGGCAACTGCACCGCATCGACGCCAAGGTGCCGGTCGAGGAATCGCTCGGCGCGATTAAAGAGCTGCAGCAGCAGGGCAAGATTCGCCACGTGGGCCTCTCCGAGGTGAAGCCGCACGAGATCGAGCAGGCGCGGAAGGTGCTGCCCATCGTGAGCGTGCAGAATCGCTACAACATCGGCGACCGCGGGCACGAAGACACACTCGAGTACTGCGAACAGCACCAGATCGGCTTTATTCCATGGTTTCCGGTGGCGGGCGGCAAGCTGACGCAGCCCGGCGGACCCCTCGATGAGGCAGCGCGCAAGCACGGCGCCACCATCCCGCAGCTTGCGCTGGCCTGGCTGCTGCATCGCTCGCCGGTCATGCTGCCTATTCCGGGCACCTCCTCGGTGAGGCACCTGGAGGAGAACGTAGGCGCGGCCTCGGTCAAGCTCTCTGGGAGCGAGTGGCAGGCGCTGGAACAACAGGCGAAGCAGGCGGCCTGAGCCTGCTGCGCGGGCTGGCGAATACCGGCCCGCGGTCACGGTATACTCCGCCATGGCCGTGGCCCTGCTTACACTACGCTTGCGCATCGATCACGCCC
>CAYQYM010000014.1:0-15587 GCA_964421715.1 uncultured Acidipila sp. | reverse complement strand
GTATTGATCTGCTTCAGGCTGACGACCGACTGCAGGGGCGTGTAGCTCTGCTGATTTGCGGCTCGCAGAGGGATGTTTTTGAAGCTCTCCATGGTCATGTGGCCGATCTGCTGGTTTGAGTACTGCACCGTCAGCAGGTAGTTGTTGCCGGTGTTCGGGTCAATCCAGTAGCTCGGTGCGATCACTCCGTTCGAGGTGAGCGCGGTGATTACGTTATCGACGACCTCCTTCGGGGAGAGCCCGATGAGGCTGGCGCGCTCGCGATCGATGTTCATCGCGAGGCCAGGATAGCGGAGGTCCTGCGGGATGTAGACATCGCTCACGGAGTCCAGCTTCTTGAGCTTCTGCGCCAGGTTGCGCGCAATTTCAAAGGCACCGTTCACGTTGTTCGAACTCACCTGGATGTCGATCGGCGCCGGCAGGCCCTGGTTGATGACGCCGTCCACCAGGCCGCCCGCCTGGAAGTAGGTCGTAAGCTCGGGCATGTCCTGCGCCAGCTTGCGGCGTACCTTCTCCATGTAGGCGTAGCTGCCTACACTGTGATCCTCTTTAAGGCTGGTCTGGACGAAGGCTGTGTCCATGGCGGAGTTGCTGGTGTAGATCGCCGAGAGATCGGGCGTGATTCCGATGTTGGACACGACCATGTCGAGATCCTTCGGCGCAACCACGGCGCGGATCTCCTGCTCGACGCGCGAGATGTAGTCATTTGCGACTTCGATGCGTGTGCCGCTGGGGCACTTCACATAGGCGATGAACTGACCGGGATCGATTCGCGGGAAGTAGGCCCGACCCAGGAGTGGAAAAAGCAGGGCGATGAGGGCGACGATGGAACCAAGCAGGATGGCTGCCGTACGCGCCGGCCGCTGCAGCACGCGGAGCGCGAGCGCCTCATAGCTCTCAAGAAAGCGCTGGAAGCGCTCGTTAAACTTCGCGACCGCGCGTTGTAACCAGGATGGCGCTCTGGCCGGCCCTCCGTGCGCGCCCTCCTCGTGCGAGATGTTGATGAACCGGGCGCAGAAGAGCGGCACGACCGTCATCGCGAAGACGTAGGAGGCGAAGATCGAGATGACGACGCTGAGAGCCAGGTCGCTGAAGATGTACTTGCTTACGCCGGCCAGGAAGCTGACCGGAAAGAACACGATGGAAGTGGTCGAGGTCGCGGCCAGCACCGCCAGCGAGACCTCCATGCCGCCTTTTTCCGCGGCAATTGCGGGAGCCTCGCCCATCTCCATATGGCGGAAGATGTTTTCAAGCACCACGACCGCATTGTCGATGAGGCGGGAGAAGGCAAGGGCAAGTCCGCCGAGCAGCATGGTGTTGATGCTGCCGCCAAAGGACTTCATCACCAGCAGGCACACCAGCGCCGAGAGCGGTATTGAAAGCAGCACGGCGAAGGTTGCGCGCGGGCTGCCGAGAAAGATCAGAACCATGATGCCGGTCAGCACGAGCCCTATGCCCGCTTCTTTGAGCAGATTCTGGATTGCCTTCCGGACGAAGATGGACTGATCGAAGACGACCGCCGTCTTTAGGTTGTCAGGAATATCGACGAGGTGTTTTACGGCCTGCTTCATGCCTTTGACGATCGTGATGGTGTTTGAATCACCGCCCTGCTTGAGCACCGGCACGTAGACGGAGCGCTGCCCGTCAATGCGAACGATGTTGGTCTGAAGGGCGCCCGCGTCTGCCGCGTGGCCAATGTCGCCCACGAGTATGGAGGCGTTGCCAACAGACTTCAGCGGCATGGAGTTGATCTGCTCCGCGCTTGGAATTTGGCTGTTGGCATAGATGTTGTAGTCCTTGTTGCCAATGCGTACATCACCGGCGGGAAGGATGAGGTTTGAGTCGTTCACCGAATGGACGACATCCATCAGGCTTAGATTGTGGGCCTGCAGCTTGACAGGATCGACAAACACCTGGATCTGCCGGTAAGTGCCGCCAAACGGCTGCGGCACCGATGCGCCCTGCACGTTGGCAATCTGGTTACGCACCTGGAACTGAGCAAGGTCCTTGAGCTGCGTCTCGTTAAGCCCCTGGCCTTTGAGTGTGACGAGGCATACCGGCTGGCTCGAGGCGTCCATCGAGAGCACAACCGGCGGCAGTGTGCCCGGCGGCAACCGCCGCAGATCAGCCATGGCAAGGTTGGCGATGTTGCTGAGCGCCGCGTTCGAGTCGGTGCCGGGCTTGAAGTAAATCTTGATGAGGCTTACGCCGGTGAGCGAGCGCGACTCGATGTGGTCGATATTGCTGCCCAGGGTGAAGAATCGCTCAAAGGTATCCGTTATGTCCGCTTCGATCTGCTCCGGAGGCATACCGGAGTAAAACGTTGCGACGACGACGACAGGGATGTCGATCTTTGGAAATAGATCGACCGGCATCTGTACCGTATCAACCACGCCCACCAGCAGCACGATGAGGCAGGCCATGATGATGAAGAAGGGATAGCGCAGGGCGAATTTCGTCATTACTGTTTGCCTCCCTGCGATGGAGTTTCGCCGCTGGTCTCCTGCGTGACGTCGATCGCATCCGGATGCTGCACCTTGGGAATGACGAGTTCGCCCGGGGAGTACTTGGACTGGCCGCCCACGATGACGTGTTCGCCTTCCTTGAGGCCGCCTGTGATCTCAACCAGGTTTGCTCCCTCGATGCCCGTCTCCACAGATCGTGCCTGGACACGATTCTGGTCGTCGACGACCATCACCATCTTCTTGTCTTCCTGCAGATAAACCGCCTGCGCAGGCACGGTGAGCACGTTGTCGCGATGCTGCAACTCAAGCTGGGTGTTCGCGTACATGCCGGGCACCAGCGAGAGGTCCTTATTGAGGACGTCGATCTCCGTCTCCATGGTGCGCGTGGCGAGAGAGACATTGCGCGTGAAGCGCACGACGCTGCCGGAGAAGGAGCGATTGACGGCGTCGACCCTGACCTGCATCGGCTGCCCTTCGTGGATGAATTGGACGGCGTCCTCCGGCACCGGCACGCGGAGCCGGAGAAGATCGCTTTGTGAAAGCTTGACCAGCGGCAGAGACTGCACATCCGAGGTGGTTCCGGCCTGGATCAGAGCGCCTGTATCGGCATAGCGCCAGGTGATGATGCCGGTCAGCGGCGCGGTGACGTGCGTGTAGTCGTTCAGGTCGCTGACGCGCTCGCGGTTGGCGTCGTCCACATCGTGCTGCTGCCGGGCGGCAGAGAGCGCGGACTTATCGGCGTCCACGCGCGCCTCGGCGGCAAGGTCCTTTGCCTCCGCATCGTCCAGCTCCTGCTCGGCGATGAGGCCGGGCTGCGTGGCGGCTGCCTGCTTCAGGCGCATGTAGTCGGAGTGCAGCGCGGCGTGCTCGGATTCGGCGCGGCGCACCTCGTTGGTCGCCCGCTGAATCTCCTCTTTCGAACGCTGCACCTCCGAGATGGAGCCTTTGAGCTGCGCATCGAGCTCCGGCACTTCGAGGATGGCGAGGGTCTGGCCCGCGGTCACCTTGTCGCCGATGTCCACGAAGATTTTCTTCACATAGCCGGAGACCTTGGCGTGTACATCGACAACCTGATAGGGCTGAAACTGCCCGGCGAGGGTTAACACGTGCGCGATGCTGCCGCGCTGTACCGGCGCGACCAGCTCAACGGGTGTCTCGGCGGCGTCAGCCTTTTGATCGCCTGATCCGCGCAGGTGATGAAGCACAAGTGATCCAAGCAAGAGAACGGCAATGACTGCAATGGCAATCCGGGCAGATCGCTTCGGCATAATCCCAACTTCCTTTTGGCTTGCTTACGAGGTGGTGTATGACAGCCCGGCCCAGCTTGAAAACGCTGCCGGAGACACAGGTGGCGGAATGGCTGGGACGACTGCGGGGAAACGCTTAGAGGGAGAAGGAAGGAGGAGGGCGGAAACCAAACGCAGGCAGGGCTGCGAGGTGGAGCGCAGGCGCGGCGCTGCCGGTTTCTAGCGTTTCCGTGCTCGCGGACGCCCTCAGCAGCAGGAGCATGTCGGCTGCCTGCAGCAGCAGAACCAGCGCCAGCCCTCCACCGAGGGAGAGCGACTCAGGGCGCTCGAAGTGTTCGCGAACCTGGTCCTGGACGCGGTTGCCTTCGCGGTCGCTGACCAGCTTTGCAGCAAACATCTGGTGAGAGCTGGCCTGCGGCGGGTCGTAGAGGGACAGCTTATAAGTAAGGCCCCACAGGAAGATGGCCGCGGCCAGCAAGCCCAGAGCGGCCGTCAGAAGACGGGTGCCTGCTCGGCTTGTAAAGCAGCGGCTCATCCCTGTCGCACTTCAAGTTTATAACAGATTTCAGGCTTACCGTAACGTAGATACCCTGAAGCATCGCTGTGGGTATGACAGCTAGGGTGTTGCAAGTAGAGCCGCTTCCCGCTCGCGCCGTTCCTTCTCGCGCGCGAAGAACCGTTCCATGAACTTGGTATCGAACTTACAGGCCTGGAAGTCCGGGTCTTCAACGATTCGACGATGCAGCGGCACAGTGGTGTGTATGCCTTCTACGACCAACATCTCCAGTGCGCGGCGCATGCGGGCCATGGCCTCTTCACGATCACTGCCGTGCGTGATGAGCTTGGCGATAAGCGAATCGTAGTAAGGCGGCACGACGCCTTCGGCGTACTGGGCCGTGTCGACGCGGACACCGTTGCCGCCGGGGACGTTGAAGACGCTGATCCGGCCCGCGGAGGGAGTGAATTTCTCCGGGTGCTCGGCATTGACGCGGCACTCGATGGAGTGGCCGCGGATGAGCGGCGTCTCCGGCACGATCGAGGAAAGCTTTTCACCGGCGGCGATGCGGAGCTGCGCCTTGACCAGGTCGATGCCTGTGACCATCTCGGTGACCGGATGCTCGACCTGGATACGGGTATTCATCTCGATGAAGTAGAGCTTGCCATCTTCGTCCATCAGGAACTCGACGGTGCCGGCGTTCTGGTAGCCAACATGTTCGAGAGACTTGCGGAGCGTCTTGCCGATCTCCTCGCGCATCTTCGGCGTGACCTGGAGCGAGGGCGCCTCTTCGATCAGCTTTTGGTGGCGGCGCTGGATGGAGCACTCGCGTTCGCCGAGAGACATGACATTGCCGTGCTCGTCGGCCAGCACCTGGAACTCGATATGTCGCGGCTGCTCGATGAACTTCTCCATGTAGAGATCGCCGTTGCCGAAGGCGTTGGCGGCCTCAGTATGGGCAGCCTGGAAGAGCTGCGGCAGCTCCGCCTCGGTGTGAATGACGCGCATGCCGCGACCGCCGCCCCCGGCGCTGGCCTTGAGGATGACGGGAAAACCGACGGAGCGGGCCCACTCCAGCGCCTCACCCTCGCTCTGGATGACACCCTCGGAGCCGGGCAGGATAGGCACCCTGGCCTTCTTCATGGCCATGCGCGCCTTCTCCTTCTCACCCATAAGGCGGGTGACCTCAGGCGGCGGACCGATGAACTTGATGTTGGACGCGCGGCAGACCTCGGCGAAGTTCGCGTTCTCGCTCAGCAGGCCGTAGCCCGGGTGAATGGCGTCCACATCGGCGATCTCAGCCGCGCTGATAACGGCCGGCACGTGCAGGTAGCTCTCGGCTGAGCGCGGCGGCCCGATGCAGATGGCCTCATCGGCAAAGCGAACGTGCAGGGAGTTGCGGTCGGCCTCACTGTAGATGGCGACGGTGCGGATGCCGAGTTCCTTGCAGGCGCAGATCACGCGCAGGGCAATCTCACCGCGATTGGCAATCAGGACTTTACGAAACATGGCTTCCGTTCGGCAGAGAAGTTAACGTGGACGGACGGCGAACAGCGGCTGCCCGTACTCGACCGGCTGGCCATTCTGGACGAGCCGTTCGACAACCTCGCCGGCGACATCGGACTCGATCTCGTTCATCAGCTTCATGGCCTCTACGATGCAGAGCACCTGGCCCACCTCAACCTGGTCACCTATTTTGACAAAGGGCGGAGTGCCGGGCGAGGGCGACTCATAAAAAGTGCCGACGATGGGCGACTTGACCTGTTGCAGGGCGGATGGCGCAGCGGCGGATGGAGGGGCTGGCTCCAGGGATGGCGCAGGCGCGGGCGCTGCAATGGGCGCGTGGAGCGCAACGGGGGCCGCCGCTGTGGGCGCGGTTGCCGACGCTGAGGTGAGCAGGCGGCTTAAGGCGGAAAGGTCTGCTGACCCTTCCTGCGCAAACTTGAGGCGCACCTTCAGGCCGCCACGCTCGAGGTCAAACTCGCCAACCTTGTTTTCCCTGAGGAACTCGATGAGCTCCCTCAACTCGCTGATCTCTTCCGGATTCATTTATCTCTCGTTTCGCTACAGTTCGATCAGTGCGCGGGGCGAATCGGTTAACACCTCTGCGCCCTCGCCGGCCACAGTAACCATATCTTCAATGCGGATGCCGAATCTGCCCGGCAGGTATACGCCGGGTTCGATCGTAACCACCATGCCCGCAGCAAGCGGCTGCTGCTGGCCGGCGGCAATCCTCGGCCCCTCGTGAATCTCCAGGCCCACTCCATGGCCGGTGGAATGGGTAAACCACTTCGCCAGTCCGGCACGACGCAGCACGCAGCGCGCTGCTTCGTCGACCTCGCCGCATGCGGCGCCGGCCCGAACAGCCAGCACCCCGGCCTGCTCCGCCTCGAGAACGGCATCGTACGCCGCCCGCTCTTCCCTGCCCGCCTTCCCCATATGCACGGTGCGGGTCATGTCAGAGCAATAACCCTTGAGGATAACACCGAAGTCCAGCGTTACGAATCCTTTGCGGGGTAGCTTCTGCCGGCTGGCGTGGCCGTGCGGCAGGGCTGAGCGGTCCCCGGAGGCGATGATCGTCTCAAAGGACATGCCCTCGGCGCCGAGTCTGCGCGCGGCATACTCGAGCCGGGCCGCGATCTCAATCTCCGTGACTTCCGGCTGAAGGTACGGCAGGATCTCATTAAAAAGCCGGCAGCCTAGCCGGGCGGCCGAGCGCATGCGGTCGAGCTCTTCGGCATCCTTAACCATGCGCAGGGCGGGGACCAGTGGCGAGCCGAGTGCGACAAAGCGCACTCCCCTGGCGGCCTGCCGCAGCCGCATCAGCTCTGCAACGCTGGTGTGGTCGGGATCAAAATGCACGCGGCGAGCGTCCATGGCGGGCAGCAGTTCACAGGCTGCGGTGAGCACCGGCCCTTTGGCGATGCGGACGCGCGCGCCTGAGACCTCTGCGCGGGCCTGCACCGAGTAGCGGCCATCGGTGACCAGCACAGAGGCACGAGACGTAACGACGACGGCAGCGTTTGAGCCGGTGAAACCAGTAAGGTAGCGGACATCCGGCAGGCTGGTGATGATCAGGGCAGCGATGCCGCGTTCAGCCATGCTGCCGCGAAGCCGGCGCAGGCGTGCTGCTGCCGGCTGACTTGCAATGGAGTGTCTCGCATGCATGCATGAGCGAGATTACACGAGACGCGCGCGGCTGTGCACCGGCCTATTCGGGCTGGGGCTGAAAGCGATAGCCGACGCCGCGCACGGTTTGCAGGAACGCCGGGCGGGAGGGTTCCTCCTCAACATAGCGGCGAAGGCGGACGATGAAGTTGTCGATCGCGCGGGTGTCCGTGTCTTCGCGCACGTGCCATACCTGGTCCAGGATCTCCTTGCGTGAGACGATGCGGCCGGGGTTGCGGACGAGGTAGCGAAGCAGCTCAGCCTCCATCAGCGTAAGCCGGACGGTGCGACCAAGCGCGTGCAGCTCAAGGGAGGCGAAGTCGAGCGTGCGGCCGGCGAAGTGGAAGGTTGCGATCTCCCCGGGTGCTTCTGCCGAGTCAGTGGCGGAGCTGCGCTGCCACTGCATTCTTCGCAGCAGGCTGTTGAGGCGCGCTATCAGGATGGAGAGGTCGAAAGGCTTGGTCAGGTAATCATCTGCACCGGACTCGAAGCCGCGCAGCACATCCTCGTGGCGTCCGCGCGCGGTGAGCATGAGGATGGGCACGAAGTTCTGCTGCTCGCGAAGCGCGGCGGCGACCGAGAAGCCGTCGCGGCCGGGGAGCATCACATCCAGAACCAACGCGTCGAAGTCCTGGTGCAAAAGCAGCTTCAGTGCGTCTTCGCCGTCGTGCGCCAGCTCGACGGCGTAGCCCTCGGCCTGCAGGTTGAAGAGCAGTCCCTTGGCCAGGTGCAGCTCATCTTCGACGACGAGCACGCGGGTCACGCAGAGCCCTCGGGCGTGTGCCGGGCAGGGCTGAGCAGGCGCGGCAATTGCAGGAAGATGGTAGCTCCCTTACCCTCGCCGCCGCTGCGCGCGTAGGCGTCGCCGCCATGCTGGCGCGCGATCGAACGGACGAGGAAGAGCCCGAGACCGGTGCCCTTCATTCTCAGCACGTTGCGATTCGGAACGCGATAAAAGCGCTTGAAGATGCGTTTAAGGTGCATGGGCGCGATGCCAATGCCCTGGTCGCAGACACTGACCACCACCCAGGCATCGTTCTCAATGGCGAGCCGGACGACGATTTGCCCGCCCAGCGGCGAATACTTAATGGCGTTGCCGAGCACGTTCGAGAGTGCGGTGATGAGCTCTTCCGGGTTACCGCGCACTACAAAGGGCAGGCGGCTGGGAGCGAGCTCCAGCGCGATGGCCTCCTCGGCGAGGTGGTGCCTGAGCCGGGCGGTGTTCACGGCATCACGCACCAGCTCCCCCATGTCCACCTCGGTACGGACGTGGGTGTGCGGGTGCTGCCCGAGCTCCCCTGCCTTGAGCACCTGTTCCACGGTCGAGAGCAGGCGCTCACTGTCCTCAAGCATCGTGCTGTAGAACGTCTGCCGCGTCTCTTCGGGCACCTCGTGCCGCTGCAGGGTTTCAAGATAGAGCCGGATGGAGGCAATGGGTGTCTTGAGCTCGTGCGTGACGGCATTCAGAAAGGAGTCGTGGCGCTCATTGCGGCGGACCTCGCGCACCAGAAAGATGGTGTTGAGGGCGACGCCTGCGATGAGCAGCAGAAAGAAGGGTATGCCCAGCACCAGTGGCATGAGGCGGCGCCAGTTCAGGATGATCCAGCTGACGTTGAGGACGATGGCAAGCGCCAGCGAGGACACGCCCAGCACGATAAACAGCACCATCGCCGGCCGTCGCCGCGTAATCCGCATGGGAAGAGAAAAGCGCCTGACCGCAGTATAGCGGGCAGGCGCGGAGGAGAGCGCGAAGGGGCTAGGCGGCACCGGCAGGGCGTGGATTGCGTGGATCGTACTGCGCGAGCTTCACGTCCCGGGCGAGGCCAAGCTGCTTGAGCAACCAGATGCCATAGTAGTTCGGATCAAACTCGTACCACTTGAGGCCGTGACGGGCAGAGACAGGATGCGCATGGTGGTTGTTGTGCCAGCCCTCGCCGCCGGTCAGCAGGGCCACCCACCAGCTGTTGCGCGAGTCGTCGCGCGTGGCAAAACGGCGCGAGCCCCACAGGTGTGTCGCTGAGTTGACCAGCCAGGTGGCGTGCAGGCCCAGCGTGACGCGGAAGAAGACACCCCAGAGCACAAAGGGCAGGCCGCCGATGGCAAACAGCAGCAGGCCGCTTACCGTGAGCGGAACCCAGTGGTAGCGCGAAAGCCAGGTGTGGAAGCGGTCGCGGGCGAGATCAGGCGCGTAGCGGGCCAGCATGGCCGTCTCGGCGTGCAGGGACTGGCCGCTAAGGATCCAGCCAACGTGAGCCCACCAGCCGCCCTCGCGCGGGGTATGGGGGTCACCGGTGTGGTCAGAGTGCTGATGGTGAACGCGATGCGTGGCTACCCAGAAAATCGGGCCGCCCTCAAGGGAGAGCGTGCCGCAGATGGCGATGACGTACTCCAGCCACCTGGGAACCTTATAGCCGCGGTGCGTGAGCAACCGGTGGTAGCCCATGCCGATGCCTACGTTGATGGCCAGCGCGTAGAGCACAACGGCGGCGAGCAGCGCCTTCCAGGAGAAGAAGAACAGGGCTGCGATGGCGCCGACGTGGAACAGCCCCATGAAGATGGCGGTGGTCCAACTGGTGCGGCCGCCCTGCGCCGCGCGCCCCAGTGCGCGCTCGGGGGTAAACCGCTTCTCAGCCTGCACCGTGGTCTTCGGCCTTTCCGGCATTTGTACGACTTCAACTGACATCAGTGATTCAAACCTCGATAGGTGGATGTTCTCAACTTAGCAGCGTGCCGTGAGCCGGGATGTAAGACTTTTGTAAGCGGGCCGACGCAGTTCACAACTTTGACCAGATGAAGCAAAGCGGCAATGGCGGGCTTGCGCGCGGGCCGCGGAAGAGCAAGATCGCAGGGTGCGCTCCGCCGGCCATCGTAGTATGGCTTAAAGATGACGGTTGCGGGCCGGACGATAAGTTCAATCACCCTGCTTCTCTGGCTTTGTGCGTGGCCAGTGCAGGCACAGCAGACCTCCTGGCGCGGAACCCTCAGGAGCAGGGCTGGAGCACCCATCGGCGCGGCGAGGGTGCAAGCGCAGAGCGCGGCTGGAGGCGAACCCGCACTCACCACGGCGACGGGGTCCGATGGCAGCTTCGAGCTGCGCGGCCTGCAGCCCGGCCGCTATGTGCTGACCTTCCTTATCGACGGCAAGCCGCTGGCTGCGCCGCGCGAGATCATGCTGCCGGCCGCCACGCCTGATGTCGTGCTTCCGCTCTCGGACGGTAGCTCGCTGCTGCTGGGGGTTGAGACGACCGGGACGAAGACGAACGAGGAGCTCTCGAGCGCAGCCGTGAGCGAACTGCCGCTGAACAAGCGCGACTTCAGCCAGCTGCTGCTGCTGGCCGCCGGAACCATGACCGACGCGAACGGCGCCACCAACTTCACCGCGCAGTTTGCCATCAACGGCCAGCGCGGAGTCGAGGCCGTCTTTGCGATGGACGGGGCCGACATCAGCGACCCGGAGATGGGCGGAGCCACCTTTACAAATTTCAACGTGGACGCGGTCGAGGAGATTCAGTCGAGCTCAGGCGTGATGCCCGCCATGATCGGCAACGGCGCGGCCGGTTTCAGCAACATCCTCACGCGCTCGGGTACCAAGGCTTTCCACGGTTCGCTCTTCGAGTTCCTGCGCAACTCTGCGCTCGATGCGCGCAACTACTTCGACCATGCCACGCCGGAGACGCCGGGGCGGATTCCGCCCTTCCGCCGCAACGAGTTCGGCTTCACCAATGGAGGCCCGGCGCTGCCCAGCGGCAAGTTGTTTTACTTCGGCCAGTACCAGGGCTTCCGGCAGGTGCTGGGCACGACGCAGGTGGTGCCTGTGCCGACGCCCGAGGAGCGCATGGGTATCGACGCGACGGCCTATCCGGGGGACACGCTCTTCGTCCCGGTTGATCCCGGCATTGCGGCGGACCTTGCGCGCTATCCACTGCCGAACCTGCCAACGGGCACCTACGGCATTCACACCTATGCGGCAGCTTCGAAGGTGATTACCAACGCGGACCAGTTTTCGATCCGGCTGGATGCAAGTTTGTCTCCACGTTCGCAAGTTTTCTCTCGCTTCAACTACGACAACCTGGACGGGCCGACAACCAATCCCGACCAGACGCTGCTGGACCCGAGCTTCGCGGTGCGCTACACCGACAGGCAGCGGAACTTTGTAGTGGCCCATACGTGGACGCCAAGCAACCGGCTGACGGAGACGGCCTCCTTCAGCATCACGCGCACGACGCCCTCCTTTCCCACGCCAAACCGTACCGACCCGGCGCTGAAGTTCAACGACGGCGTCTTCGAGCCGTTCAACTCGGCCGCGGGCTCGGTGATGAGCTCCTTTGGCAACCTCTTCCAGTTGCAGGAGGGCGTGAGCTGGACGCGTGGCGGCCACAGCCTCCACTTGGGCGGCGAACTGCGCCTGAACCGCGACACGACGTACTTCGGCACCAGCCCCAACGGGGAGTACGACTTCGGCGGCGGCACCTCATACGCGCTTACCGATGTGCGCTCCGCCAGCGGAAAACACGATGTGCGCGCAGGCGAACCGCTGCCGGATACGCTGAGCGCCTTGCTGAACGGCAGCGCCTTTGTCTACACGGTGGCGGTGGCACCGCCTTACTTTTCCAACGGGTCGCACATCGGACCGGCGGCAATCAATCGTGAAAACTATGCGCTTTACGCGCAGGACACGTGGAAGCTGTCGCCCCGGCTGACACTGGACTACGGTCTGCGCTATGACATCTACACGCCCATCACCGAACGCGCGCGGCGCACTGGCGGTTTTCTGACGGTGGATGGAGTGCAGCGGTACGTAGTGAATCCACAGCCCGGCTACCAGACAAATCTGAACGGCTTTCAACCACGCGTTGCGGTGGACTGGATGGCTACGCACGTATTGCACGTGCGGGCAGGCGGCGCGATCATGACCATTCCGCCGAACATCTGGCAGGACAACAACCTCACCGGCTCCACTCCCTTTGTGATTTACCCGCGCGCGGCCGCCGCCGCCGGTGCACCCGTGCCGTATGGCTTCAGCATCACGCCATCGCAGTTGCCGCGCGCATACTCGCTCGGCGGGCAGGACATCTTTGCCGGCCGCAGTACCAGGGAGGTTCCGGCAAACACCATTCTCGATGTAAACCGCTACGAGCGCGATATCGCCGCGCTCTCGCCCTCGCACCAGATCTCGCCGCTGAATCTTGCCGGCATCGACCGCGGCTTCGGCAACGGCTACCTGCAGACCTGGACGCTGGGCCTTGAGCGTGCCTGGGGCGGCATCACGGCAAATACGGCTTACGTGGGCACGGCTGCCGTCCACCTGCCCCGCCCGTCATTTCCTAACGCCTATCCCGGCGCGGTGGCCGGATTCGCACCGCACACGGAGTTTGACCAGAACGGTCAAGTGACGGGTGGCTTCGGCACCGAGACGCTGATCCTGGCCAACGCGCACTCCAGCTATCACGCGCTGCAGGCGTCGCTGACGGGCACGGTGCCGCATGGCGGCCCGAGCCTGCAGGCCAGCTACACGTGGTCCAAGTCGCTCGACGAGGTCAGCACGGTGATCGGTGGCTACATCAACGGCGGCACGGGCGCTGTGGCGCAGACGGCGCCGCAGGATCCTTTTAACAGCAAGCCGGAGAAGGGGCCTTCAACCTTCGACGTGGCGCACACCTTTACGCTGAGCCTGGCCCAGGATCTGCACGGCGAACAGGTGGACCTGCTGCGGCGGCTGGGCAAGCCGCTCGTGGCAGGCTGGGAGCTGCTGAGCATCTCCACCCTCACGAGCGGGTCGCCGTTCTCCGTCTACTCCGGCGTGCAGCAGACCGGCTACGGCACGCTGGGCTCTGACCGGCCCGACCAGACAGGCAGGCCGCGACTTTCCAGCGCAGGGGGCCAGGGGCGGCCACGCGAAGACTATTTTGGCCAGGGTGAGAGAAATCGGGACTTCTTCTTCATCCCCGTGGGCCTGCCGGGTGGCAGCGGTCCGAACTCCGGACGATTTGGCGCTCTCGGACGCGATACATTTCGCGGGCCTGCCTTCTATAACTACGATTTTGCCTTGATCAAGGACACGCCGTACGGCAGGCGCAGGAGCGGCAGCGAAATCTTCGACGTGCAGTTTCGCGCGGAGTTCTTCAACCTGTTTAACATAGTAAACATGGGGCTGCCGACGAACACCATCTCGGCATTCGGATTCGGCAAGATCAACCGCACGGCCGGCACCTCGCGGCAGATACAGTTCTCCCTCAAGCTCATATACTGAGCCCGAAGAGTGGCTAGAAAAGTGAAGGTGACGATGCGCAGCATGACCGGCCAGAGGCAAAGCCTGCTCACAGAGCTGCGCGCCGCGACGGCTGCCGCGCATACGAGCCTTGAAGCGGCACTGCCGATGGAGCAGATCACCGGATCGCGGCTCGGCTACACCGCCGTGCTTTCTGCCTTTTACGCCTACTTCTCCGCCTGGGAGGCTCGCGCCCGCCATGCCGCGCCGTACGCCCTGCGGCCGCTGCTCAAGGAATGCGAACGGGCTCCCCTGCTGCTGCGGGATTTAGCCGCGCTGGGGGCCGCTACGCAACGGTTTGAGGCTGAGCCCTCTGTGCCCGGGCTGCAGCCGGAGAGCGCGCTGCTTGGGTCTATGTATGTGCTCGAGGGCTCGCGGCTGGGCGGCCAACTGCTGGCGCGCGGCGCAGAGCAGCGCTTGGCCCTTGCGCCCGCGCAGGGTACGGCCTTCTTCCGCGGCTTTGGCCCAGAGACGTCAAGCCACTGGCAGCGCTTCCGCACCTTGCTGGAAGCAGCCGGAGCAGATGCCGGCACTGCCATTCGCGCCGCGTGCGCGACCTTCGCCGGCATCGAGGCCTGGATGACTTACGCCGTCCCTCACGCGCAGCTGGCACTGACCGAAGGCGCCCATCCAGAAAAGGCCCAGGGAGATGCGCCATGCACAGGGTAGTCACCGTAAGCAGCGCGCGCGCCACGGACCTGAGCAACTGTGACGTCGAGCCGATCCATGTACCGGGCAGTGTGCAGGCGCATGGCTTTCTGCTGGTGGTCGATCCGGCAAACGTGGTCCGCATGGTCAGCGAGAACGCGGCCGGTTTTCTCGATCGCCCGCTGAGCACGATCCTGGACCAGCCGCTGACCGCAGCGCTGCCCGAGCCCTGGGGCGAGCGCCTGCTGGAGGCGGTAGCGCGGGAGCAGCCCGGCATCTCGGCGCGGTTTCTGCTTACCTTGCCGCGCTTGCGAGAGCATCGGAAGAGCCTGGATAAGCTCGCGGCAGAGAGGGACGAATACTTCGAGGTGGTGGCGCATCGCTCCGGCGAACTGCTGCTGCTCGAATTTGAGTGCGCCGAGGCCCTGGTTGACGGGGACTCGCTCAGCGGCCGGCTCTACGACGCGGTGACCGGCTTTGACCAGCAAGCTGCCGTAAAGGAGCTGTCGCAAAATGCAGTGGAGCACCTGCGTGCGCTGACCGGTTTTGACCGCGTGCTGCTCTACAACTTCGAGGAAGATGGCAGCGGGACGGTGCTGGCGGAGTCCCGTAACGAAGCGCTGCCGTCGTACCTGGATCTGCGCTTCCCTGCCAGCGACGTGCCACGGCAGGCACGGCGGCTTTACGAGCTGAACCGCGTCCGCATTATCCCGGACGTGCAGTACACACCGTCGCCCATTGAGGGTGAGGGCGCGGCGGCGCTCGATCTTTCCGGCTCGGTGCTGCGGAGCGTCTCGCCCATTCACCGCGAATACATGCGGAACATGGGCACGATGGCGTCGATGTCGATCTCGATCCTGATTGATGGGCGGCTGTGGGGGCTGATCTCGCTGCACCACAAACATCCGCGCCTGGTGCCCTATCGGCTGCGCTCTTATTGCGACTTGCTCACGCAGGTCTATTCGTCGCACCTGAGCGCGCGGCTGAAGCAGGCCGAGCTCACGCGGGCCATCGAGCTCAAGCAGATGGAGACGCAGCTGCTGACCAGCATGACCGCCGGGCCCAACTACCTGAACGGGCTGGTGAGCCGCGGAGACGACCTGCTGCGCATGATGGGGGCACAGGGCGGCGCGCTGGTCATCGGCACCAACTGCATACTGCTGGGCCAGACTCCACCGGAGCGCGCAGTGCTGGCGCTCACCGAGTGGCTCGCCGAGCGCGGGCAGCGCGAGGTCTACACGAGCAGCTACCTGAGCCAGGAGTACCCGCCGGCGGCGGAGTGGGCCGAGGTGGCC
>CAYQYM010000013.1:0-16026 GCA_964421715.1 uncultured Acidipila sp. | reverse complement strand
CATCAACCGCGGCAAGCAGGTGCTGCACGAGAAGCCCATCGTGATGGAGGCCCTGCGCGACGGCGTCGATATGGAGATCGCGCTCCAGTACAACGACGGCTACTCGGAGACGGTCTTCACCTTTGCCAACAACATCAATACGGTGGATGGCGGCACGCATCTCTCCGGCTTCCGCACCGCGCTGACGCGCACCATCAACTCCGCCGGCCAGCAGCTTGGCCTTTTCAAGGATGTAAAGGAGAACCTCTCCGGCGACGATGTGCGCGAGGGCATGGTGGCTGTTATCAGCGTCAAGCTGCCGCAGCCCCAGTTTGAAGGCCAGACCAAGGGCAAGCTGAACTCTGACATCGCCGGCACCGTGCAGGCGCTGGTCAACGAGAAGCTCGGCATGTTCCTTGAGCAGAATCCGCCCATCGCCAAGCGCATCATCAACAAGGCGATTGAGGCAGCGCGCGCGCGCGAGGCGGCCCGCAAGGCACGCGACCTTACGCGGCGCAAGGGCGCGCTCGATGGCGGCGGACTGCCGGGCAAGCTGGCCGACTGCTCCGAGCGGCAACCGGACCGCTGCGAGCTTTACCTGGTCGAGGGTGAGTCGGCAGGCGGCACCGCCAAGCAGGGCCGCGACCGCCGCTTCCAGGCGATTCTGCCGCTCAAGGGCAAGATTCTGAACGTGGAGAAGGCCCGCTACGACAAAATGCTGGGCCACGAGGAAATCCGCGCCATGATTACGGCGCTTGGCGCCGGTATCGGCAAGGAAGACTTTGACCCGGCGAAGCTGCGCTACGGCAAGATCATCCTGATGACGGATGCCGACGTGGACGGCTCACACATCCGCACGCTGCTGCTCACCTTCTTCTTCCGCCACATGACGGAGCTGATCAAGCGCGGCCATGTTTACATTGCGCAGCCGCCGCTCTACCGCATCAAGAAGGGCAAGAGCGAGCAGTACATCAAGGACGATCGGGAGTTCGTTCGCGTGATGGTGAAGCGCGCCTCCGACGGCATGCTTCTCAGCTACGGCGGAGAGGCCGACAGCAGGGGGCGTCTTGAAGGTGCGGCGCTTACCCGGTTCATGGGTGGGCTGAATGACTATCTCGGCTTCTTCGAAAAGGTGAATAAGCGGCTGCGCAACGACGAGGTGCTTTCGCTGCTGGCGCAGCACGAGCTAACCCGCCGCACGGATTTTGAGAGCGAGACCAAGCTCCGCCAGGTCCACAACGCGCTGCTGGCGCTCACCCGGAAGTACCAGTTCAAGTCCGTGGGTGAGCCGGCCTACGATGAGGAGCACCAGACCTGGTCGGTGCGCTTCGTCGACGCGCAGGGCTCGGAGCGGCGGATAGACTGGACGCTGGCCTCCTCGCCCGAGTACCGGCAGATGATGGCCAAGTACGCGCAGATCAAGGACGCGCTGAAGCCGCCTTTCACGATCGAGTACGCAGGCAAGACAGCCGTAGCCGAACCCGATCCTGAGGAAACCCCAGGCGCCACGACCGGTGAGTTGGAGGCAGGCAAGCCCGCTCCCAGGCGCGCGGGTCGCGCTTCCCTTGAGCCGGTCGAGAAGGCCTCCGCGCGGGAGCTCTTCGAGTATGTCATCGAGCAGGGGCGCCGCGACTACCAGGTCTCCCGTTACAAGGGCCTGGGCGAGATGACCGCCGAGCAGCTCTGGGAGACGACGATGGACCCGGAGCGGCGCACCCTGCTCTCCGTCAAGCTTGAGGACATCGCCGAGACCGAGACCATCTTCACCACGCTGATGGGCGAGGATGTTGAGGCGCGACGCAAGTTTATCGAGGACAACGCGCTCGACGTCAAGAACCTCGACATCTAGGCCGCGGCTACCCTCTCGACAGCAGTTCCCTGTGCGCGCAGTTGGCCCGGCCTGTTTCGAGAGTTGCCGGAGCAGTGCCTTGGCCGAGCGTCATCGGTGCCCGGCATTTACCATTACCTAGTATGTGCCGTTTTCCCCGTCGCCTTGTCACCCTGCTGTTGTGCCTGGAACCTCTGGCGGCATGGGCCCAACAAGCGCAGCCTTCTGATGCGAAAGCGCGCCAGGTGCTCGATGCCATGGTTGTCGCCCTTGGTGGCGAAGCGTGGCTCAGCCAGGACCAGGGCTACCTGGAGGGCCGCACCGCAGCCTTCTATCATGGCCAGCCCAGCGGCGTGGAGACGCTCTTCTTCAGCCTGCACCAGTTTCCGGATAAGGACCGGATCGAATTTACCAAGAAGCATGACGTGGTGCAGATCTTCACGGGGCGCGAGGGATGGGAAATCACCTATCGCGGCAAGAAACCCCTGCCCAAAGACCAGGTGGAGGATTTCCTGCGTCGCCGTGACCACTCCATCGAGACCGCCATCAAGGTATGGCGTAAAGATCCTCGCACCGTACTGCTCTACGAAGGGCAGACCACGGCCGAGCGCCACCTGGCCGACCAGGTGACACTGATCGACGCGAGCAACGACGCCATCACCATTCTGGCTGACGCGAACACGCACCTGCCGCTGCGCAGGGTCTTCCAATGGCGCGACCCTGTTTACAAAGACAAGAACACCGAAGTCGAAGAGTACGACAATTATCACGTCATCCAGGGATTTCCCACGCCGTTTACCGTTACGCGATTTCACAACGATGACATGGTGAACCAGCGGTTCATCGACAAGGCTTCGTATCGCTTCATCATGCCGCCGGACAGCTTCAACGTGGACGCCACCTCGAGCAGGATCAAGAAGTAGTCAGGCGGCTGACCGGGCGCCGCAAGCCCGCCAGGCCCCTGTCAAGATGTTGAGCACCATTACACTTGACGGACGAACGATTTAGAGCGAAGTAAGTACACCATGGCCTATGTGGCTGCAAAGCCGTTCCATCTTCGCGCTACGTTGATGAGCAGGCTTTTCGTTACGGCAATCGCAGCACCAAGGACAACCCATTGGATACTACCGTCAGTTTCATGCTGGCAGTCCCCGCAAGATAGCGAGCAAAATGCTTACCTGTCCAGAACTGACCGGCAGGGTGGGAGAAACGAGTGCTTTGTACGGTCAAGCTCGGGATGAACGACTTCTGGATGAAGCGGCAGAATCGCGGGAAGCGGAAGCCGTAGGCGTTCGCTTAGCTCCTTTCTCAGCATCCAGACGCTCTTTGGTTTAGGAGCTTGTCGAAATAGGCATATCCTAGGGATGGCCGCGATTCACCGCTCAAGTACACTTCACCAGCGGAACGTCAGCCCGTGGGGAGTTTTCCGCTGCCGGGCATTGACACTCTCGCCGTCTGGCCAGGTAGAGTAGGCAGTGCCACGGACCGCGAGTTCCGCGGCGGAGGATTTCCCAAAATGCAAAGAAGAGGTTTTCTCTCGATGGCCCTCGCGCTTGCGCTGGGCTGTACGCTTTCCGCCTCGGCACAGATGGGCGGCATGCAGGACAACGACAAGAAGCCGCTGAGCCCGCCCGAGAAGGCCAGCGTTATGCTGGGCAGCAAGTCCGTATCGATTGACTACAGCGCGCCTTCGATGCGCGGCCGCAAGATCATGGGGGGGCTCGTCCCCTATGGAAAGGTCTGGCGCACGGGCGCAAACGCAGCCACCACGCTCAAGACCGAAGCCAACCTGATGATCGGCGATCTGAACGTGCCTGCAGGCACTTACACGCTGTATTCCATCCCGGCTGAGAGCGGCTGGACGCTGATCGTCAACAAGCAAACGGGGCAGTGGGGCACCCAGTACGACGAGAAGCAGGACCTGGGCCGCGTGCCGATGAAGGCCGCCTCCGTGCCATCTTCGCCGGTCGAGAGGTTCAATATTGACTTCCAGAACACGAGCGGCACAAACACCGAGCTGCACCTGATCTGGGACAAGACGGACGTCTTTGTGCCGGTGATGGCAAAGTAGGCGCGGGCAGAAGCACCGCGAAGCAGAGAGACGCGGCACCGCTGCGTCTCCGCTGTTCTGGGCAAGGCTCAGCCCTGGCCAGTCTCGCGCTTCAACTCAAGCTCGCGCATGACTGACTGGATAAGATCCTTCGCGCCCTCAATACCGGAGAGCACCGCCTCGATGTCCAGCGCGGGCTTTGCAGGGCTGCGATTTGAGACGCAATAGACGCCGTGCTGGCCCACCAGCACGAGCGCGTCGGTGAGCACGTCCAGCGTTACGGCCAGTCGCCCTCGAGAAGTCCCCATCATGAACTCGTACTTCTCGAGCTCCTCCTGCCGATCGTCAAAGACAGACATGCTCCTATGCTATCCGGATACAGACCACCTGCGAGGCTGGCAGCCGCAGCCTGCTTCGTTTACCCTCCAGAGTATGTTGCTGCAGCTTTGGAACTATCTTCGTCGCGCGCTGTGGAAGGCCTTTGGGCACAGTGCCTTCACGAACGCCAAAGCCGCTGCCTACTCTGCCATTCTGAGCATCTTTCCGGCCATGCTCGTCGTCACCACGCTGCTGGCTCTCACGCCAGAGACGGACAGCTTTCGGGGTGAGATCCGCGCCGTGTTCACCGATATTCTGCCGCCGGACACGATGACGCTGCTGCAAAGTTACTTCCAGGCCAATCCGTCGCGGTCTTTTCACCTGGTCTGGTCCGCGCTGGTCGTGACGGTCTTTGCCGCCATGGGCATGATGCTCTCCTTTATGGACGGCTTTCGGCGTGCCTACGGGCTGCCGCGCGATTATCGCGGCTTCTGGCGCGAGCGCGTGGTGGCCTTCCTGCTCATCCCAAGCACACTGCTGCCAATGCTGCTGGCCACCAGCTTCGTCGTCTTTGGCCACCAGATCGAGATCTGGATGATCGACAACTCTGACCACGAACTGCGCCTATACGTGATTCTTGCCTGGAGAGTCCTGCGCTGGCTGATTGCGGTGGCCACCAGCGTGGCCGTGCTCACGGTGATCTATCACTTCGCCATGCCGCGCGTTCTGCACTGGAGCCGCGTGGTGCCCGGCGCAGTCGTGGCCACGGTGGCATGGTTTGCCAGCACCTTGATTTACGGCTGGTATGTGACCCGGTTTGCGGACTACTCGCAGGTTTACGGCTCCTTCGGCGCGGGCGTCGCCACCATGGTCTGGCTCTACATCGTCACGCTGAGCATCCTCGTTGGTGCCGAGTTCAATGCACAGCTCTTTCCCTGGCCGGCCGCCGTGGTGCATCCGGCGCAGCCAGCGGCGGCGGGTTAGAATGAAGTGCTGCGAGAGCGGCCAGAGCCGCTAAGTCCGTGCCGCAAGAGCAGCCAGAGCCGTTGGGGGGATAGATGAACTTTATGTCAGCCGGCGCCGCACCAGGGCAGCCCTTGCGCCGGGCCAAGATCGTGGCCACACTCGGGCCCGCGTCAAACACAGAGCCGATGTTCCGCGAGCTGGTGCGAGCCGGCCTGGACGTGGCCAGGCTTAATTTTTCGCATGGAACCCACGACCAGAAGCTCGCCCTGATACAAATGGTGCGCAAGGTGGCTGCCGAGGAGAATGTGGCAATCTGCATCCTCGGCGATTTGCAGGGCCCGAAGATCCGCACCGGCACGCTCGCAGGCGGCAAGCCCGTGCAACTGGTCGCGGGACAAGCGCTGACCATAACCTCGCGTGATGTGCCGGGCACGGCCTCGCTCATCAGCACCACCTTCAAGACGCTGGCCGAGAATCTTGAAGCCGGCGCGCGGATCCTGCTCTCAGACGGGCTCATCGAGCTGCGCGTGAACGCCGTGCATGGCCCGGATGTGGAGTGCCTGGTCGTCAACGGCGGCCAACTGGGCGAGCACAAGGGCATTAACCTGCCGGGCATTCCGGTCAAGGTTCCATCGCTTACAAAAAAGGATGAAGAGGACCTGGAATTCGCCATCGAGGCCGGTGTTGATGCCATCGCGGTGTCGTTCGTGCGCACAGCCGAGGACATTCGGATTGTCAAGCAGCGCATTGCCGTGCTGAACGCGGACACATGGGTCATCGCCAAGCTCGAGAAGCCGCAGGCGATCGAGAACCTGGAGAGCATTCTCGAAGTTGCCGACGGTGTGATGGTGGCGCGCGGCGACCTTGGCGTAGAGATGCCCCCGGAGAAGGTGCCGGCCATACAGAAACACGTGATCCGCCGCGCCTCTGAGCATCGCAAGCCGGTGATCACGGCTACGCAGATGCTGGAGTCCATGATCGAAAATCCGCGTCCCACGCGCGCCGAGGCGAGCGACGTAGCCAACGCGGTTTATGACGGCACGGACGCCGTGATGCTCTCGGCGGAGAGCGCGGCGGGAAAATATCCGGTAGAGGCCGTAAAGATGATGGCCAAGATCGTTATCGAGTCGGAGACACAGACCAGCGGCGACGGTTTTCTCGAGCGACGCGCGCACCTGCGCCTCTCCGTGGCCGAGACAATCTGCGAATCCATGGCGCATGCCGCCGAAGATCTCGACATTGCCGCCATTGCCGTCTTTACCGAGACGGGAACCACGGCGCGCCAGCTCTCAAAGCACCGCCCCAAGCCGCCCATTTATGCGCTGTCAAGCATAGAGGCGGTCATCAACCGCATGAACCTGCTATGGGGCGTGCGGCCCATCCGTTGCGAGAAGGCGAATACGACCGAGGACATGGTCGATATGGCCGAGCGTATTCTCGAAGACCGCGGCTATGCCAAGCCCAGGGATATCCTCGGCATCGTGGCCGGAACGCGCACCAAGTCCGGGTCGACGAACTTCCTGCGCCTGCATGTGCTGGGGGACAGGTTGCTGGAGCCTGCCGGCGTCTAGTTTCTCCTGCCGCAACAGCACTCAAGAAAAAATGCCCGGCCTGGGCCGGGCATTTCTCTTGGTGCCTGAACGGACCACTAGGTGCCCTCTGACCAACTGGCCAGGTACTCTTCCTGCTCCGGGGTGAGCCGGTCGATGCCGATCGACATCGATTCGAGCTTGAGCTTGGCCACGCGGCGGTCCAGCTCCACCGGCACCGGGTAAACCTTCTTCTCCAGGCAGGCATAGTTCTTGACCAGGTAGTCGGCGGAGAGCGCCTGGTTGGCAAAGCTCATGTCCATGACCGAGGCGGGGTGACCCTCGGCGGCGGCCAGATTGATGAGGCGTCCTTCGCCAAGCAGATAAATCTTGCGGCCGTCGCGCATGGCGAACTCTTCGACAAACTCGCGCGTGACGCGCCGCGAGGAGGCGATGCGCTCAAGCGCAGGAATGTCGATCTCGACATTGAAGTGGCCGGAGTTGGCGACGATGGCACCATTCTTCATCTGCTCGAAGTGCTCCTGGCGGATGACGCTCTTGTTGCCCGTTACCGTCACGAACACATCTCCTAGCCTGGCCGCCTCGGCCATGGACATCACGCGAAAGCCGTCCATCACAGCCTCAAGCGCGCGCGTTGGGTCCACCTCCGTCACGATGACCTCCGCGCCCATGCCACGGGCGCGCATGGCCAGGCCTCGTCCGCACCAGCCGTAGCCGGCCACGACAAACTTTGCGCCTGCCAGCAGCACGTTAGTGCAGCGGATTACGCCGTCAATCGTCGACTGGCCGGTGCCGTAGCGGTTGTCGAACATGTGCTTGGTAAGTGCATCGTTCACGGCCACCACCGGGTAGCGCAACACCCCCTCCCTGGCCATCGCGCGCAGGCGGATGACGCCGGTCGTCGTCTCCTCGGTGCCGGCGATCACTCCATCGAGCACGTCCTTGCGCCTGGTGTGGAGCAGCGTCACCAGGTCGCAGCCATCATCCATGGTGAAGTGCGGCTTGTGGTCGAGCGCGGACTGGATGTGCGCGTAATAGCTCGCGTTATCTTCGCCCTTGATGGCGTAGGTCTGGATGTTGAAGTCGCGCGCCAGCGAGGCGGCCACATCATCCTGCGTGGAGAGCGGATTCGACGCGCAGAGCGCAACATCGGCACCGCCGTCGCGTAGCGTGATCATCAGGTTCGCCGTCTCCGTCGTTACGTGCAGGCAGGCCGCGACGCGAATGCCCTTGAGCGGCTGGTGTTTGATGAATTCCTTGCGAATGCTCTGCAGCACCGGCATGGACTGGTTCGCCCACTCGATGCGCTTGCGTCCCTGGTCGGCCAGGTCGAGGTTCTTTACATGATGCAGTGTAGGTGTGGTGGTTGCCATAGTTTTTCGGAGGACTTGCGCTTTGTCTCCTCTACAGGTCTGAGAATATCATCGCGCACACTCCACTCCGGCCTCCGGGCAGCATCTATTTCGCAGGCCGAAAGCGGGCCGCAATGAACGTGCTTGCGTTTTGCGAATCAGAGGGCTGCAGCTCGTACGGCGGCACGGGCAGTTCCTTTCAGGTTCCGCTGCTCCGGAATACTTGGCTCGGGTCTTTTGGTCTCGGGCTACTTCGCTTCCTTGTTCTCGATGAACAGCTTTGCGGCGCGGGTGATGCGCTCGCGTGCATAGGCCGCATCGTGCCATCCGCGAATCTCCACGCGCTTGCCCTCCAGGTCCTTATATATCGAAAAGAAGTGCGTAATCTCCTTGAGTATGTGCGGGTACACCTCGGAGTAGCTGGCCACGTCGCTGTAGCGGGGATTGTTCTTGCCCACCGCCAGCACCTTCTCATCGAGTACGCCCTGGTCCATCATCTCGAGCAGGCCGATGGGGCGCACCTGCGTCAGGCAACCGGTGAAGCTCGGCGCATCCACCAGCACCAGCACGTCGAGCGGGTCGCCATCGTCAGAGAGCGTTGAGGGGATAAACCCATAATCACCCGGGTAGTGGACCGGCGAGTAAAGATTGCGGTCGAGCCGGAAGACGTGAAGCTGCTTGTCATACTCGTATTTATTGATGCCCTCGAGCGGAATCTCAATGACGGCGTTGATGACGCTGGGCATCTTTTCGCCGACAGGCAGTTCCAGGTAGTTCACCATTTTTTATCGTTGTTCCTTTCCGGCTCCGCTCCTGCCAGCGGGAATGTGCAGGTTACGGGCATACAGCGTTTATAATCGGGCACGATGAAGGCCCATGTCTACGTGACGTTAAAACGCACCGTTCTGGACCCGCAGGGGCAGACCATCCACGGCGCACTCAAAAAGATGCAGTATGCGGGCATCGAGGACGTCCGCCAGGGCAAGTACTTCGTGCTGACGCTTGAGAACGGGATGGACGCGGCCTCGGCCAGGGCGGAGGTGGAGCGAGTGGCCCGTGACGTGCTCACCAATCCGGTGATTGAGGAATTCAGCTACCGGCTGGAAGACGAAGCCGGAGCTTAGGACCGGGAGCAGTCAACCCCGGTAGCAGCCAGACTTGGGAGCAGCCGAACCTATGTGCGGCATCGTGGGCTACGTGGGCACGAAACCAGTTGTGCCGGTGATTATTGAAGGGCTGCGGCGGCTGGAGTACCGCGGCTATGACTCCGCGGGCATTGCGGTTGGCGGCAATGGAGACGGGCTCTCCCTGCGCCGCGCCCCGGGCAAACTGCGAAACCTTGAAGAGGTCATCCGTGAGCAGCCGCTGCACGGCACCTTCGGCATCGGCCACACGCGCTGGGCTACGCACGGCCGCCCCACGGAAGAAAACGCGCACCCGCACCGGGACTGCACCGGGCGCATCGTTGTGGTACACAACGGCATCGTCGAGAACTATCTGGCGCTCAAACAGGAGCTCGCCGCCGAAGGCCACCAGTTCGTAACCGAGACAGATACCGAGGTGATTGCGCACTTGGTGGAGCAGGAGCTGCGCTCGGCAGCGGACAACGGCAAGACCATGCCGCTGGAAGACGCGGTGCGCCGCGCCGTGCGCAAGCTCACCGGAGCCTTTGCCATTGGCGTCATCTCTGCCGACGAGCCGGACAAGATCGTCGCGGCGCGCAATGGTCCGCCCGCGGTGATCGGGCTCGGCGAAGATGAGTACTTCATCGCCTCCGATGTACCCGGAATCCTGCATCACACGCGCAACCTCTACTTCCTTGCCGACGGCGACATGGCGATCCTGGCTCCGGATGGAGTCACCCTGACCGACTTTGAGGGCAACCCGGTCGAGCGCAAGGTACAGCGCGTCCAGTGGGATCCGATCCAGGCGGAGAAGGGCGGCTACAAACACTTCATGCTCAAGGAAATCTTCGAGCAGCCGCGCGCTGTCCGCGACACCACGCTGGGCCGCATCTCGCTTGCGACGGGCAAGGTCTTCCTGGACGAGATGAAGATTACCGAAGCTGAATTTCGCGCGGCAGACAGGATCAACATCGCTGCCTGTGGAACGAGCTGGCACGCTGGGACGGCCGGCAAGTTCATGATTGAGCGGCTGGCGCGGCTGCCGGTCGAGGTGGATTACGCAAGTGAGTTCCGTTATCGCGATCCGATCATTAGTTCCTCTTCCATCGGCGTGCTCATCACGCAGTCGGGCGAGACGGCAGACACGCTGGCCGCGCAGCGCGAGATGATGGCCAAGGGTTCGAAGACGGTGGCCATCTGCAACGTGGTGGGGGCGATGATCGCGCGCGAGGCGCACGGCACCATCTACACCCATGCCGGGCCAGAAATTGGCGTGGCGTCTACCAAGGCCTTCACCGCGCAGCTCACGGCGCTGTTCCTGTTTGCGCTGCACCTGGCCGAGATACGCGGCACGGTCACCGGGCAGCAGAGCCGCGCACTGGTGGAGCAGCTCAGCCTTCTGCCGGGCAAGATGGAAGAGACACTGCGCACGGTTGACTCCGAGTGCGAGCAGCTTGCAAAGCATTACTCCACCGCGCGAGACTTTCTCTTCCTCGGCCGCGGCATCCATTACCCGATTGCGCTGGAGGGCGCGCTCAAGCTGAAGGAAATTTCCTACATCCACGCCGAGGGCTACCCGGCCGGAGAGATGAAGCACGGGCCAAACGCTCTGATTGATGAGACGCTGCCGACCGTCGTCATCGCCACGCGCGAGCAGGGCAGTCCGGCCTCGGAGCAGCGATACGAGAAGACGCTATCCAACATCCAGGAGGTCACGGCGCGCTCAGGCAAGGTGATCGCCGTGGCGACTGAGGGCGATACGCAGATCGGCCAGCTTGTGGATAGCATTCTCTATGTGCCGCATGCGCCCGAGCTGCTTTCGCCTTTGCTCGAGGTGGTGCCCCTGCAGTTGCTGGCCTATCACATCGCCGTGCGCCGCGGCTGCGACGTCGACCAGCCGCGCAACCTGGCCAAGTCCGTCACCGTGGAATAAAGCGGCCTGCCCCGTCGCGGCGAAGCTTTGTGTCTTTGCGGCTGTGTCCTGCGGCTCATGTTCCGCAGAAAGTCCAGCGCACCCTCTGCTGGGGCTGCGCCTGCGCTGCGTATCGCTCCAGCCCGGCCCGCTGCTCGTAGGGTCGTGCGGTCGCCTCAAGCAACTGCGCAAACGGCGCAAAGTCCTCTCGTTCGACGGCCGCCGTAATCACCTCTTCCACCAGGTGGTTGCGCGGAATGTAGAGCGGGTTTGTTCTGCGCATGGCCTTCGCCCGGTCTTCCGGTGCCACGTTTTCTGCTGCGAGGCGATTCCGCCACCTCGCCGCCCACGCGTCGTAAGAGCCTGCGGCTGCTGAGAAGAGCGCGCGTACCGGGTCATCGCCCGCCTCGGTGGCAGCTGCATCGCAAAGCGTGCGAAAGGTGAGCGTGAAGTCGGCACCGGCCGCTGCCATGCGATCCAGCAGATTGTCGATCAGCGCGCGGTCGTCCTCCTGCTCAGTGAAAAGACCGAGCTTACGCCGCATGGCAGCCAGGTACGCGGCCTCATACTGCGGGGCGAAACCGTTGAGCGTCTGCTGGGCCCCGGATATGGCTGCCTCCTCAGCTTCCGACTCCTGCTCAAGCAGGGGCAGCAGGGCCTGCGCCAGGCGCGTGAGGTTCCAGAGCGCGATGCGCGGCTGGTTGGCGTAAGCATAGCGGCCCTGCTGGTCGATAGAGCTGAAGACGGTTGCCGGATCATAAGCTTCCATGAATGCGCATGGGCCGTAGTCGATCGTCTCGCCAGAGATGGAGGTATTGTCGGTGTTCATCACCCCGTGGATGAAGCCGAGCTGCATCCACTGCGCGATGAGCGTTGCCTGCCGCGCAATTACGTTTTCAAGCAGCGCGTGAAAGGGTCGCCCGGCACGCGCGGCCTCCGGGTAATGGCGCTCGATGGCGTAATCTGCCAGCGTGCGCAGGCCTTCTCCATCGCGCCGCGCCGCGAAGAACTCAAACGTACCTACGCGCAGATGACTGGCGGCCACGCGCGTCAGCACTGCGCCCGGAAGCGCGGTTTCACGATATACGGGCTGGCCAGTGGTAACGGCTGCTAGCGCGCGTGTGGTGGGCACGCCCAGTCGCGCCATCGACTCGCTCACGATGTACTCGCGCAGCACCGGCCCAAGGGCCGCGCGGCCATCACCGCGCCGCGAGAACGGCGTTGGTCCGGAGCCCTTGAGCTGAATGTCATAGCGGGTGCCGTCGCGGGCCACTACCTCGCCCAACAGGATGGCGCGGCCATCGCCAAGCTGCGGCACGAAGCTGCCGAACTGGTGTCCGGCATAGGCCATGGCCAGCGGCTCTGACCCGCCTGCGACGCGGTTGCCGGCCAGCACTTCCACTCCGGCAGGTCTGGCCAGTGTCTCCGCGTCAAACCCGAGCTGGTGCGCAAGCGCGACGTTGAGCTTGATAAGACGCGGCGCGCACACCGGCGTAAGGTTCACCTGCGCCCAGAAGCGCTCCGGCAGGCGCGCATACGTATTTTCAAATGGAAGCAGGATGTCCGCGCCCGCCGCCGATGCGGGCCGCTGCGCCTCTGCAGGCGGATTGAGCCTCATGCCCATTCGATGCCGCTGAGGCAGATTGGTGGCAATGCCAAGGACGGCAGACGAGCCTGCCACACGCTATCTGCCGAACTTCTGGCAGACGCAACTCTCACGCGGTGAAGTGCGCACCAAGACGGCGCACTCGTGAAATAAGACGCGAAGACGATTCGCGGTACGCTGCCCGGAGCAGGTGCCAGTGATCAACGAGTGCGCTGCGCACGGCTACATTGACATGTGCATCATCGAGTTCAGCTTGGTGAGGTCATCTTTCTGCTCTGTCATCATCTTGTCGCACAGGGATTTTAGCTCTTGATGCTCGGCTTTGGCTTGGCACTTCTGTAATTCGGCGATACCCATCTTGTGGTGTTGAACAATGTCCATCATGAATTCGTTGTCGAAGCTCTTACCCGAGTCCGCATTCAGCTTTGACATCATCGTCTTGTGCTGAGTCTCCATCTTCTGCATCTTGGACGCGGGTGCCTCCCCTTTTCCTCCGTACCAGCTCTGCAGCCAGCCTGTCATTTGCTGCTTCTCCTCGGTCTGCGAAGAGATCATGCGCTGGCACAACTGTTTCATATCGGGATCCGTGGATTTCTGGAGGCAAAGCTGGGACATCTCAATCGCATCCTGGTGGTGCTGGGGAAAGCTCTGGAGAAAACTCTGCTCAAACTCGCTCCCACCCGAGGATGGCGTTTGCGCAACTCCTGCCCAGCTAACACCCAGAAGCATGATTGTGACTTGCAGAATGGACTGAGGCGCCTTCATAGGTTTCTCCTGATGTCAGTTGCTTACTTGAAAGTAGAAGCTGCGGGCTGAGCCGTCAGAGCCCTGCTCATTGGCCGTTGCAGTGCACCTTGCAGCCTGGTCAAAAACGAGCCGCTTGTAACCTGTGCTTGAAAGCTTGTGCTACTCGCAGGCGAGGGTCGTCCTTAACAACTCGGCCTCTCAAACAGACCCCGCTCTGCTTACTCAAAATTGTGATGGCGCAACCTGTTCCTTAAGTTGCAGTACCAGCCGCCTTAAAACAAACGACATGCCGGTTGCTTCGCAACTTGCGCCCCCGGCAAGCTGACGGGAAGCTAGGCGTTCTGGATCTACTCTCCATCCCTGCAGCGACCGGCCTGGTTTATCACTTCCAGAAGACAACCAGCATGATCGGAGCCGATACCCAACCTGGTTGCCCCTTCAGCGGGGCACCATTTCATTGTGCTCGCTCACCTCAGAGGAATTGGCTTGCTCCTCCCCTTCGAATACGGCATACACCGTTGGCAGGAGCAGCAGTGTAAGCGCGGTTGAGCTGAGGAGTCCCCCAATGACCACGATCGCCAGCGGGCGCTGGATCTCCGATCCGGGACCTGTCGCAAAGAGGAATGGAACCAGTCCCAGGGCTGCAACGGTTGCCGTCATCATCACTGGCCGGAAGCGCAGGCGCGTGCCTTCACGAATCGCATCTGTCTGCGGCATTCCGCTTTGCCGCAATTTCCGGATGTAAGAAACGAGTACCACACCGTTCAGCACCGCGATGCCCCACAGTGCAATGAATCCCACGGTTGCCGGTACCGAGAGGTATTCGCCTGACAAAAACAGCCCGAAGACGCCGCCGATCGATGCCAGCGGGAGCACCGTGATGATCAACGCCGCAAACCGCAGCGACTGAAACAAGATGAAGAGTAGAAAGAAAATGGCCCCGACGGTGATCGGAACAATAATCATCATGTGATGCAGCGCGCGCTGCATGTTATGAAACTGGCCGCCCCACTCTATGAAATAGCCTGCAGGCAGCGGCACCTGGCGTTCTGTCTTCTGCTGTAGCTCCTGCACATATCCGCCCAGGTCTCGGTTCTGCACATTCACGCCGACGACGATCCGGCGCTTGCCCATGTTCCGGTTGATCAGCGCAGGGCCCTCAACAATCCTTACAGAGGCAAGCTCCTTGAGCGGAATGCGCGGCCCATCCGGCGAACTGATCAGCAGGTTGCGAATGTCCTCCACGCTGTCGCGCAGGTTGGCGGGCAGGCGCACCACTGCAGAAAAGCGGCGCTCTCCCTCGTAGATCTCGGTGGCGGCTTTGCCCGCGATCGCAGTCTCAATCACGTCATTCAGATCGGCGGCGTTAATTCCATAGCGGGCAATTGCCCGCCGGTCGATGTCGATGGTTAGATACTGCTGCCCGCCTACACGATCGATGCGCGTGTCCTGCGTGCCGCGAATGCCTGTAGCCACCCTGGCAATTGCATTGGCTTTCTCAACCAGCGTATTCAGGTCATCCCCGTAGAGCATCACAGCCACGTCTGCGCGGACACCGGAGACCATCTCGTCTACGCGGGCGCTGATGGGTTGCGACATCACCAGGTTGATGCCGGGCAGGGCCGTTAGCTTCTCGCGAATACGGTCAGCGATTTTCTCCTGTGTCATGCCGCGAGGCCGCTCGTCATAGGGCGTCAGCGTAGCCAGCACGTCGGACTGATTTGTCCCCGCCGGGTCTGCCGGTGACTCGCCGCGTCCTACGCGGGAGACCACGCGGTCTACCCCGCGCACCTGCAGAATGAGCCGCTGCATCTGCTTTTCCATCTTCAGCGATTCATCCAGCGAGATATTGGGTACACGGTCTGCGGCTGGCGAGAGTGTGCCCTCCTGCATCTCCGGGATGAACGAAGTTCCAAGAAAGGGGAAAAGGCAAAGGGAAGCAACAAAGAGGAGCACGACGCCGCTCACCATCACTCTTCGATGGCGCAGCGACCAGTGCAGGAACCGGTCATACGGATGACGCAGCAGCCGCACCAGCCAGGTGTCCGTCTCTGAGCCGCCCTTCAGAAGATAGGAAGACAGCACTGGCGACAACGTGAGCGAGAGGATCAACGAAATACCCAGCGCAATTGCAATCGTATAAGCCAGTGGCGCAAACATCTTGCCTTCCATGCCTTCCAGCGTCATCAGCGGCAGGAAGACCAGAATGATGATGGCAACACCGAAAAGTGTCGGCGTGGCGACCTCCTGCACTGCCGAGAGCACAACATGAAGCTTGGCGAAGCGATCATCGGGCTGGTGCTCATGCCTGGCATGGCTCAGGTGCGCAAAGATGTTTTCCACCACCACTACCGAGCCATCCACCATGAGACCGATCGCAATCGCCAGCCCTCCCAGCGACATCAGGTTTGCCGACAATCCCACGTGATTCATGATTAGAAACGTCAGAAGTGGGGTAAGCACCAGGTTCGCGCTCACAATCAGGCTGGAGCGCAGGTCGCCCAGGAAGAGAAAGAGTATGACCACGACAAAGCCGATGCCCTCTGCAAGCACCTCGGTCACGGTGTGGATTGCGGCATCCACCAGTTGTGAGC
>CAYQYM010000012.1:0-16693 GCA_964421715.1 uncultured Acidipila sp. | reverse complement strand
GTCCTTGAGCGCCCGCCGCAGATGGCGTTCAATCTCGTTGGCCTCGCTCGCGCTGCTGCTGATCTCGGGCGACACGAAGAGATACTGGTTGCCACCCAGGTTCTTGGCGCGGTACATGGCCGTGTCTGCGGCGCGCCACAGCGTATCCGCGTCGGTTCCATCGTCGGGATAAAGCGCCACTCCAAAGCTGGCCGAGAGGTCGAGACTGAAGCCCTCAAACACGCACGGCTCCCCGAAGCACTGCAGCAGGCCGGCGGTAAGCCGCTCCGCATCCTCCATGGAGTGCAGGCCGCCCAGCACTACCGTGAATTCTTCGCCGCCCGTGCGGGCCACCGTATCCACCTGCCGCAGCTGCGCACAGAGCCTCTGCGCCACCTGCTTGAGGCAGATGTCGCCGATCGCATGACCGTAGGTGTCGTTGATCTGCTTGAAGCGATCCAGGTCGAGGCAGAGCACGGCCGCCTTATGGCCATCGCGCGCTGCGGCCAGCAGCGTCTGCTCCATGCGGTCCCGCAGCAGCAGCCGGTTCGGCAGCCCGGTCAGAATGTCATGCTGCGTCTGGTAGACGAGCTGGTTCAGCAGCGTCTGGCGTTCGGTGATGTCCTTGATGAGCGCCAGCCGGGCGTCGGTTCCGTCAAAGACCAGGCTCTGCAGCGACACCTCCACCTGCATCACCGTGCCGTCCTTGCGCCGGTGCGTCCAGGGTCCGCTGATCGACTGTATCTCGTCCGGAGCCAGCCGCAGGCTCTCAAAGCGCGCCAGCTCGGAGTCGGGACGTACCTGGCGCAGGTCCATGCCGAGAAACTCTTCCCGCGTGTAGCCGTAGATCTCGATGGCCGCCCTATTCACCCGGAGGAAGCGCAGGGTGCTCGTGCTGTAGATCCACATCGGGTGAGGATTGCCGTCGAACATCAGCTTATAATCTTCCCGCTGGCGGCTGGCCTGGCGCAGTTCCTCTTCGAGAAGCGTAAGCACCATGCCGAACTCGACGAAGTACTTGGGCACATTCCAGAGCTCTGCCGGCACTTGCAGTGAGGGCCGGTAAACTGCGAGCAGCAGCGCGGCCGGAAAAACCGCCGCCCACGCCAGGAGGCCCAGCATCGCCGTGAGCACACCCGCCGAGCCGAGATGGAAATCCTGCCAGAAGAGCACCGCGTTCACGAGAAAAAGCTGCGTGAGGAAGACGTAGATGCCCCGCTCCGGATGGCCGCTAAGCACGGACCAGGCTGCCAGGCCGAGACCCGCGGCCGCCGCTGCAAAGCTCAGCAGGCTGGCTGCATTTACCCGGTGGATAAAGCGCCAGGTCAGCCAGACCGCGGCCAACTCGGCGAGGGTGGCTGCGTACAGGTAGGGCGCATGATGCGGAACTTTAAAGCCTGCCATGAAGACGTAGGTGAGCGCCGGTACCAGCAGCGCCGTCCCCAGGGGCACCAGAGTTGCCGGCGGCAGGGCGAATACCGAACAGGCCAGGATGAAGGCCACGCCACTTATGACCAGGAACGCGGCCTGCAGACTGAAGACCCAGTCCTCGGTCAACGGGGTATGCGGCACATAAAGCAACACCGCGAAGTGCAGCAGGATGGACAGCCATCCGATAATCCAGTAGCGCAGGCGGCGCGTGGGTGCCTTGCGGTGAGTCGACGCAAATAGGAGCACCAGCAGGCCAAGAACAAGAATGTCGATGAGCGTGTCTTGCATGCCAGCTTCTTACGAATCCCTTGAACCTGAGAGCAGGGGCATGCCGCATGGCATGGTGGGCGGTGAGGGACTCGAACCCCCGACATCCTGCTTGTAAGGCAGGCGCTCTAACCAGCTGAGCTAACCGCCCTGGACGATGAGGCTATCGACGAAAATGCCGGTGACCTTTACCGGCCTCGACATCGGTACCTATCCAGCGCTGCGCGCCTTCCGGCCTGGGGAGGACCGGAGCAAGCTCGCCTGCCAGAAGAATAACAGCAGCAGCGGTTAACCGCGGCTGTGTACCAGGTAAAGCCGGGCCGGGGTACTCGACTTCGGCTCCGGACTGCGGCCAGCCCGACGCATCATCTTACGTACGAGGTAAACCGTCAGAACGTAGCCCACGGCCGCGCCATTCAGCCCCAGCCAGACTGCCCCCACAGTTGCTGCAACGACCATCTCCCCCTCCGATCCGCCACTGCGGCCTAGCAGCAGGTTAGGGACAACGCAGAAGGAAAGGAATACCCGGAAGGTTAAAGGAAGTAGTACCTTCGTGTTACTTTCCGGCTTCGGGAAGGCAGGCCGGAATCAGGAAATCTTCCCTGGGGTGCAGCCTGCGTGTTCACAGACCGCTGCGGCCACTGGTGTACACGAACTTTAAGCCAGGCGCCGGCTGCGGCGCAGTTGCCGCGCCAGCTGCGCCAGGGTAGTCTCTTCCAGCCGCTCTTCCATCGACGTACGCGCCGAGCGGAGGGCGTCCTGGAGAGCAGAGCTCACGCGGCGCATGGCGGGCTGTGTTGGGCTGTCGTGGTGAAGACTGCCCGGCTCCAGCGCCCGGTAGATGTCGGCCAGCGTAATCTGCCTGGGCGGTCGCGCCAGCTTCGAGCCACCGCTCGGTCCCTTCTGACTGCGGAGGATGCCCGCGGATCGCAGCAGCGAAAACACGCGCCGGATGACAACCGGGTTCGTGTTCAGCTGCGTGGCGATCTCCTCTGACGTCTGCACCGCGTCGGGCTCCTCAGCCAGCAGCACGAGTGCGTAAACGCCGGTCGCAAATCGGGTATTGAGCGCCATAAGGCCACGCTATCACAGCCTTCGAGAGCGCCACGCCAACTCTGGCGGAAAACCCCGCCAAGGCGCGGCCTGCCGGGATGCCTGGTCCGTCGCGTGCTAGCATCGAACATTCCGGATGTCAGCGGCCCGCTCGGTCCGTTCACAGGGCCAGTCTGCAAGGGAGAGCCTTCGCACTTTGAAATTGCTTTTTGTAGGAGACGTCTTCGGAAGCCCCGGCCGGCGCATCGTGCGCGAACACCTTGGCCACGTCATCGAGCAGCACCAGGTCAGCCTGGTCGTCGTGAATGCGGAGAACGCCGCAGGCGGATTCGGCGTTACCCCGCAGATCGCCGAGGAGTTGTTTGACCTTGGCGCACACGTGCTCACCACGGGTAACCACGTCTGGGACAAGCGCGAGATCATCGATTACATGAAGTCCGTTCCGCCGGAGAGTCACGAGCGCCCCCGCCGCCTCCTCCGCCCGGCAAACTACACCGCTGGTTCGCCCGGCTATGGATTTTACGAGGGCACGCTGCCCGGCGGCGAACGCTACGCCGTCCTGAATCTGCAGGGCCGCGTCTTCATGTACCCGCACGATGACCCTTTCCGCACCGCCGATGACCTGTTGAAGCAGATTGACGCCCGCATCATCCTGGTCGACTTCCACGCCGAAGCCACGTCGGAAAAGGTGGCAATGGGCTGGCACCTGGACGGCCGCGTGACGGCGGTGCTTGGCACGCACACGCACGTGCCGACGGCCGACCTTCGCGTGCTGCCCGGTGGCACAGCCTACCAGACCGATGTAGGCATGAGTGGCCCCTATGACAGCGTGATCGGCGTCGAGAAGGAGCTCGTTCTGCACCGCTTCCTCACCGGGATGCCGGGTAAGTTCGAGCCGGCCAAGGGCGACGCCCGCATGGCTGCAACCCTGATCGAGTGCGACAGCCAGACCGGTCGCGCCTATGCAGTAGAACGGCTGCTGCTTGGCGAATAGCAGGCCGGCTGCACGGTCCTGGTTCCGCTTTTCCACAAGAGCTAGCGGCCGGCAAAGAGGCTGTAAAGCAGCACCAGCAGCACAGCGAGGCTTACGCCGGTGTAAAGCCAGTCGCGCTCCAGCAGAAAGCCGCCGATGGCGAACAGCACGCGGACGATGGGCGTTGCAATCAGCAGCAGCAGGCCAAGCGCGATCACACTCTCGGCATCGAGGTGGCGCACCCCGGCCAGCACGGACGCGGGCTGCCGGAGTGCCGGGCTTACCCCGTGAAAATGCACATAGTTTCGTCGGGCCCCATGCTGCTGGTGCAGGTAGAGTACGCCGCCGAGGAAGACGACCGCCGCCGCAACCAGCACGCCGATACGAAGCATGTAGCCGATGGCCAGCTCCAGGCGATAATCGGCTCCGGCGCGGGCTGCCGAGGCGCTGTTCTTCTGATCAGGCTGTTGGTCGCGATTGCTCATAGCTTCCCGGCCAGGCTGTTGTAGATCATCTCGATCCCAAGGGCCACGATAACCACGGCGAAGACTCGCCGCAGCGTTGTGACGCGAGCGCGCACCAGCAGCCGCGAACCGGTGAGCGAGCCGGCCAGCACGCCCAGCATGACCGGCATGGCGAGACTCGGCGCTATGTAACCGCGGGTGAGATAAATTCCCGCACTCGCCGCCGCCGTCACTCCAATCATGAAATTGCTGGTCGTCGTCGAAACTTTGAAAGGCAGCTTCATGGCCTGGTCCATGGCCAGCACCTTTACTGCGCCCGAGCCGATGCCGAGCAGACCCGAGAGCGCACCCGCCAGGTACATCAGGCCAAAGCCGAGCGGCACTCTCACCGCGCTATAGGCTTCAGGGCCTGACTCGCCAGGGTAGCTGCCTTCCAGGCGCAGCAGCCGGGCGAGCCCGCTTCCAAGTTTACGGCCGGAGGCGCTGGCGGTGGGGCGGCTTCTCAGGCCGGTGAAGGCGGAGTAAAGCAGCACCAGTCCAAACACGACCCCGATGGCGTGGGTCGAGACGCGCGTGGTGAGATAGGCCCCGAGCAGCGCGCCGAGTGTCGTCGCAACCTCGAGCAGCATGCCGATGCGGATGTTCGAGAAGCCCTCGCGTACGTAGGCGGCGGCCGCACCGGAGCTGGTCGCGATGACGGAGACCAGCGAAGCTCCGATGGCGTAGTGAATATCCACGTGAAACAAAAGCGTAAGCAGTGGCACGATGACCACCCCGCCGCCAAGGCCCGTGAGCGCGCCGAGCAGGCCCGCGAGGATGGAGCTGCCGAAGAGGACCGCGGAAAATTCTGCCGTGTTCAGGGTTCCTCCTGCCGTCATCGTTTCAGCATACATTCGAACCCGTTCTGCCCGCGTGCCCAGCCGCCTCGCTGTGCAGTACAACTCTGCGGGAAGTGCAGCCCATCGCACCAGAGGTCATGGCTGCCGCCAGGGTTCTAAAAACCGACATACCGGCGCGCATGGATGCGCTGCCCTGGAGCCGCTGGCACTGGATGATCGTGACAGCGCTGGGCGTGACCTGGGTTCTGGACGGGCTCGAGGTGACCCTTGCCGGGGCTATCGGCGCGGCGTTGAAAGACCCCCGCGCGCTTCACCTCACGGATGCGCAGGTCGGCCTCTCGGCCACCTTCTACCTGGTGGGCGCGGTGGCTGGCGCGCTTGCCTTCGGCTATCTCACGGACCGCTTCGGACGCCGCAAGCTCTTCTTCCTGACGCTTGCGCTCTATGTGCTGGCCACGGCCGGCACGGCATTCTCCTGGAACGCGGGCAGCTACTTCTTCTTCCGCGCGTTCACCGGCGCAGGCATTGGCGGTGAATACGCCGCTATCAATTCCGCCATCGACGAACTCATCCCGGCCCGCATTCGCGGCCGCGTAGACCTGGTCATCAACTCGACATTCTGGGTTGGTGCGGCCCTCGGCTCGGGCGCCACCATCGTGCTGCTCGACCCGAGGCGATTCCCGGTCTCCATGGGCTGGCGCTACGCCTTTGGCATCGGCGCGGTGCTGGGCTTTGGCATCCTCTTTCTGCGGAACGCTGTTCCGGAAAGCCCACGCTGGCTGATGATCCACGGCCGTGAGCGCGAGGCGAACCAGATTGTCGAGGACATCGAGAGGCAGGCCGGGCTCAGCACGAGCACTGGTGGACTGAAGCAGACGACGATTCATCCGCGCAAGACCACACCCTGGAAGCAGATTGCGCACGTGATGCTGGTGGAGCATCGCACGCGCTCAGTGCTCGGCTTTATGCTCATGATCGCGCAGGCCTTTTTCTACAACGCCATTTTCTTCACCTATGCGCTGGTGCTGAGCACCTTCTACAACATTCCGTCGAGCCACGTGAGCTACTACATCTTTCCGTTCGCCCTGGGAAACATTCTTGGCCCGCTCGTGCTGGGAAAGCTGTTTGACACGCTGGGGCGCAAACCGATGATCATCGGCACCTACGCAACCTCCGGCATACTGCTGGCCGCTACGGGCTTGTTCTTTGCGCACGGGCTGCTCACGGCAAAGACGCAGTCCATCGCATGGACGGTGATCTTTTTTATCGCATCCTGCGCGGCAAGCTCTGCTTACCTCACGGTGAGCGAGGTGTTTCCGCTGGAGCTGCGGGCGATGGCCATTGCCATCTTCTACTCGATCGGCACGCTGGTAGGCGGCGTCGCCGCGCCCACGCTCTTTGGAGCGCTCATCGGCACCGGATCACGCTTCAAGCTCAGCCTCGGCTATGAAGGTGGCGCGCTGCTGATGCTGCTCGCCGCCGGAGCCGAAGCGCTGTTCGGAGTGAAGGCGGAGGGCCGTTCGCTGGAGGACATTACCGCTCCGCTGTCGAGCCAGGGGATGAACGGCGAGATCAGCGAAGCCTCCTGAACGCCGGCAGAGAGCCTGCAATGTCTCTGTACGCACAAAGGACGGGCTGTCCCTTCCGTCTTGCCTTGCAGCTTACGCGGGAAGGCGCAGGATCGCCACCGAGTCCGGCGGCAGCGAGACGCCGCCGCCGCTGAACTCGAGGCCCTTTTCTGAAGCCAGCAGCAGCTCCGACTCAAGCGGCGCCTCATAGCGGAAGTACTTGCCAAGGTTTACCGCGACGGCGATGCGGCCGCGCCGCATCACCAGGCGCTCCGTGTCCTCGTCGATCTCCACCTGCACTCGCTCGAGCTCACCATCGAGCAGTTCCGGCGTTTGCCGGCGCAGCGCGATGAGGCGCCTGTACCAGTCCAGCATCTCCGCGTGTTCCTGCTGCGTGCGCTCATCCCACCTGAGCTTCGAGCGCTCGAAGGTTTCCCGTGACTGCGGATCCGGCACCTGCTCCGGGTCCCAGCCGAAGGCGGCAAACTCGCGCTTACGTCCCTCGGAGACGAGCCTCCCGAGCTCCTTGTCTTCATGGTCAGTGAAGTACTGAAACGGAGACGATGCTGCCCATTCCTCCCCCTGGAAGAGCATGGGCGTGAACGGCGCCGTCAGCTCGAGCGCGGCAGCTATCCTGGCGCGCCCCGTGCTTACCAGGTGCGAGAGCCGCTCTCCCCGCGCGCGATTGCCCACCTGGTCGTGATTTTGCGAGTAGCCAAGGAAACGCCAGCCCGGCAGGCCTTCTGCCCTGCGGCCGTGCACGCGGTTCCGATGTGGCGAGTAGATACCGTCATAGACAAAGGCGTGCCGCAGCGCATGCGCAAGCTGCGTCAGCGTGCCGAAGTCCTGGTAATAGCCGCTGCGGTCTCCGGTAAGCACCGTTACCAGCGCATGATGAAAGTCATCGCTCCATTGCGCGTCCATGCCATAGCCGCCGCGCTCGGGCGGGTTGATCAGGCGAGGATCGTTCAGGTCGCTTTCGGCAATGACGACATAATGCCTGCCCGTGGTGGCCTCAAGCGTGCGCACCGCGCGGCTGAGCTGCTCCATGAAGTGAATGGCCGAGCGATCCATGTAGGCGTGCACCGCGTCCAGCCGGAGACCGTCGCAATGGTAATCGCGCAGCCACATCAGCGCGTTGTCTATAAAGAACCGGCGCACCTCGTGGCTGCCCGCGTCTTCAAAATTCACGGCGTCGCCCCAGGGAGTATTGTGCAGGTGCGTGAAGTAGGGGCCGAACTTGCCGAGGTAGTTGCCCGACGGCCCGAGGTGGTTATAGACCACATCCATCAGCACGGCCAGGCCCGCCTGGTGGCAGGCATCCACAAGGCGCTTCAAGCCTTCGGGACCGCCGTAGCTCTCCTGCGGCGCAAAGAGGCTCACACCGTCATAGCCCCAGCCGTGCCTGCCGGGAAAGCTGTTCACCGGGAGCAGCTCAATGTGCGTGATGCCGAGATCTTTCAGGTAGGCGATCTTTTCGCGCACGGCATCGAAGGTGCCCTGCGGCGTGAACGTGCCCACATGCAGCTCATAGACAATGGCGCTGGCCAGCGGCGGAGCCTGCCAGTGTGCATCATGCCACTGAAAGGCCGAGTGGTCAACCACGCGCGAGGCCCCATGCACGCCGTCAGGCTGCCAGGGTGAGCGCGGATCGGGCACGGCCGGCCCTTCGCCGTTCACCCGGAATGCATACGAAGTCCCCGGGCCGGCCTCGGCCAGCTCGGCCGTCCACCAGCCACCCTCGGCGCGCTGCATCGGGTGCAGGTGGTCGCCTGTCTCGAGCGCGAGCCCGGTAGCGGCAGGCGCCCACACGTCAAATCTGTGCATGCTTTGCCCCTGCTTATGAAAAGTCTGTGTACTTGGATGCCGGGGCTTCGTTGGCGGCTTCTGGCCTAAGGTTTAGACTGGCCTGCATGCGCAAGACCCTGTTGCTCCTTGCAGCCTTCCTCGTTGCTCTGCCGCTGCACGCGCTTGAGCGCCAACCACGATCTACCTACCACGCGCGGCGACAGGCGCTGGCGGCCAGGCTGAACAACGGAGTCGCCGTGCTGTTTGCGGCGGAGGAGCCTCTGCTTGACTTCATGCCGTATCGGCAGGATTCGGACTTTTACTACCTGACCGGGTGGACGGAGCCGGGGGCGGCGCTGCTGGTGTCAAACGCGGGAGGCGCTTACCGAGAGGTAATGCTGCTGCCCATGCGCGACCTGCGCATGGAGCGGTACACCGGCAAAAAGCTCGATGCCCTCGCCCCGGACGCCGCGAAGGAGACAGGCGTAGACGAGGTGCAGCCGCTGACGGCGCTGCCCAGCCTGGTTACCGAGTTGCGCGTGAAGCAGCCGAGGCTCTTCCATGGCAGCCTTTACATCGAGACGGACATGCCGCAGGCGCAGGCGCTCGCCCCGTGGACAGCCGCGACGCTCGGCATGTCCACGCCTCCTGAGGTGAGGAACGTTCGCGACCTGGTGAACGAGCTGCGCGCGGCAAAGGATGACGGCGAACTGGCGCTGCTCAAAAAGGCGGCGGACGCCTCTGTCAGGGCGCAGTTTGCGATGATGCAGTCCACGCATCCCGGGCAGAGGGAGCGCACGGTCGCGGGCATCCTCCTCGAAAAGCTGCTTGAGAACGGCTGCGAGCGGCCGTCGTATGCGCCGATTGTGGGCTCAGGCGCGAACTCGACCGTGCTGCACTATGCCGATAACAGCGCAACCATGCAGGATGGCGATGTCGTCGTGGTAGACGCGGCCGGTGAGTACTCGATGTATGCGTCCGACATCACGCGCACGGTGCCGATCAACGGCCACTTCACTGCGCGCCAGCGCGAGATTTACGACGTCGTGCTCGGCGCGCAGAAGGCGGCCATCGATGCTTTCGTGGCCGGGAAGTCCTACATCAATGATCCTGGACATGAGCATCCTGATTCGCTGGACACCGTCGCCTTTCACTACATGAACGAGCATGGCAGGGACCTGCACGGTGAGGGACTCGGCAAGTACTTTATTCACGGCATCGGCCACTCGGTCGGCATGGACGTGCATGATCCGTACGACTACTCGAAGCCGATCCAGAAAGGCATGGTCTTCACCATCGAGCCCGGTATTTACATTCCGGAAGAGAAGCTCGGCGTGCGCATCGAGGATGTCTTCTACGTGCAGCCGGACGGCAAGCTGCTGAACCTGACCGCCGCGCTGCCAAAGGAGGCGGCAGCCGTCGAAGCAGCGATGCGGCTGTCCGGCACGCAGGCAAAGTGATCTGCAAACCATGAGGAAGCGCGCGCGAGCCCAACCATGACGCACCTTCCGGCCACACTGCACAGCTTTTTTGCCATACTCGCGGGGTTTGTAACTATGACGGTACTGATCACCGCGGCGACCCTGCTGCTGCGGCGTGTCTCGCCCTCTATGGCCAACCCGGACCAGCGCGCCGACAGAACCGCGGCGCTCGCCAACCTTGCGCTCAGCCTGGTCTTCGGCATGTGCGGCGGATATACCACTGCAGTCGTCGCGGGCGCGCACAATACAATTTTTTACGTGATGGCGCTGGCAATGGTCGTGCTGGTGCTGGGCGCGCTGTCCTCGGTGCAGATGCGCGGCCGCCAGGGCGCACTCTATCTGCTGCTGCTGACGGCGCTTCCGCCGCTGGCCGTGATGACCGGCGGCTTGCTGCGCATGCGCCAGACCGGGGTCTACTGATACCCAAGATGCGCACGGTGCTGATCTACCGCAATGAGCTGCTGCACCTGAGCGAGACCTTCATCGCGGCGCAGACGAACGCGCTCACCCGTTACCACCCGCTGCTGGTTTCGCCCTCGCGCGTCGCCAACAGTCTGCCCCTCCCACCCGATGCCATTCTGCTGACACGAAACCGCAGCCGCCTGAGCCGGATCCACGCGCAGCTTTACCAGCGCACCGGCATTGCGCCGCTCTATCACGCACGCCTGCGCGGCAGCGGGGCCACTCTCATCCACGCGCACTTTGCCGTGGACGCGGCAGCGGCGCTGCCGCTCGCGGCCCGGCTCAGAATTCCGCTCATCGCCACGCTGCACGGCTATGACGTGACCACCGCGGACGAACAGCTAGCCCAAAGCGCCGAGGGCGCGCTCTACCTCAAACGGCGCCAGCAGCTCTTCCGTCACGCCTCTCTATTTCTCTGCACGTCAGACTACATTCGCCGCCGAGCGCTGGCGCGCGGCTTTCCCCCGGGCAAACTGCGCACGCACTACATCGGCGTGGACTGCAGCAAGCTGCACCCCCCGCGCAAGGAGCGACACAGCGGCCTGGTGCTCTTTGTGGGCAGACTGGTCGAGGTAAAGGGCGTGGATTACCTGCTGCGCGCCATGCGTATCGTGCAGGAGATTCATCCGGAGTCGCAGCTCGTGCTCATCGGCGACGGTCCGCTGCGGCCCGCGCTCACCGCCCGCGCAGCGGAGATGCAGGTGCGCAGCCGCTTCCTGGGCGCGCAGCCCCAGGCCGCCGTTCGGCAGTGGATGGCCCAGGCCACGGCACTCTGCCTGCCGAGCGTGCGCGCCGCATCAGGCGCAGTGGAGGGGCTGGGGCTCGTGCTGCTGGAGGCACAGGCGATGGGGCTTCCAGTGGTTGGATCGGACATCGGCGGTATTCCAGAGGTTGTGCAGGACGGTATAACGGGACTCCTTGCGCCGGAGCAGGATTTTGTCGCGATGGCCCGCGCACTGCTCCAACTGCTTGAAAGCGAGCGGCTGCGCAGGCAGCTCACGCAGGCGGCGCGCGGACGTGTAATGGAGTACTTCAACCTGGAGCGGCAGACCCTGCTGCTCCAGGATATTTACGACGAGATCACGGCCGAGTCACTGCGCCTGGCGCGTGGCAGACGGTGACACCACCGGAGCGCGACCGGCATCGCCAGGAAACGTCTCGGCCGGCTTGCCCTCGATCGCGAGCTTCATAAAGTCGATCCAGACCGGCAGCGCAGCTCGTGCGCCGGTCTCCTTATCGCCGAGCGACTGCCGATTGTCATAGCCAACCCACACACCGCAGGTGACGCTGGGCGAGAAGCCCAGGAACCATGCATCGGTGAAGTCATTCGTGGTACCCGTCTTGCCGCCGATTGGGTGGCTGAGCGAGGCAGCGGCGGCGGCCGTGCCGGAGCGCGTGACCTCGCGCAGCAGCACCATCATCTGCCGCGCTGTCTTCGCACTCGTCGCTTCGGTCACCTGCGGCGCGTCTTCCATCAGCGGCGTACCGTCCACAGCCGTAACCCGGCGAATCAAGCGCGGTGCAATGCGGATGCCGTCGTTCGGAAAGACAGAGTAGGCTGCCACCTGCTGTTCGAGCGTGATCTCGACCGAGCCCAGCGCCACTGGCAGGTAAGCCGGGATGTTGCTGGTGATTCCGAAGGTGTGCGCTGTCTGTATCACCTTGCGCATGCCGACCCGCTCTGCAAGTTTGATGGCCGGGATGTTACGCGAGTCGGCAAAGGCACGCAACAGGGTGATGTTGCCAAGGTATTTACCGTCGTAGTTATGCGGTGTATAGCTGCCGAAGCTCGCAGGCGCGTCGAGAATCGTGTCGCCTGGCCGCGCCCCGGCTTCGATGGCTGCTGTGTAGACGTAGGGCTTGAATGAAGAGCCGGTCTGCCGTTGCGCCTGCGTGGCGCGGTTGAACTGCGACATATAGAAATCACGGCCGCCCACCATGGCCAGTGTGTCCCCGGTGGCGTTGTCCACGGCCATCAGCGCCCCCTCGGCACCGGAATCCTGTTCCAGCGTTGCGCGCACGGAGTTGCCGTTCAGCTCGCTCACGTGCAGGTAGAGGATATCGCCAGCCTTGACCAGCGTGTCGGCCGTCTTCTCCCCTGTCCAGCTCCAGTCCTCGGGTGTAAGCAGGGCCTGGCGATCACCGATGCGTGCCGTTACCTGGTAAGGCAGAACGCCGGTGACGAGCGCATGCACGTAGCTGCCGGGGGCGATTGGCGCAGCCCAGTCCGGGTGACGGAAGGTTTCGACCTCTATGCCGCCGGCGATCACGTTGAGCAGGCGGCCGCGCCAGCCGTGACGCCGTTCATACGCGGCCAGTCCGTCCAGCACGGCAGCGGTAGCCCTCTGCTGCAGGTCAAGATCGAGCGTCGTGTAAACACGCAGCCCGGCTGAGTGGACATCCTCCGAACCGAACTTCTTCTCAAGCTCGCGCCGCACCTCTTCCACAAACCAGGGAGCGACGCTGTTCGGCGGCGGCTGCAGGTGCAGTCCCAGCGGAGCGGCGCGCGCCACGTTGGCCTGCGCCGCCGTGATGGCGCCATCTTCGAGCATGGCGTTAATGACCAGGCTACGGCGGCGGAAGGCGCGGTCCGGGTTCAGAACCGGCGAGAACTCGGACGGCCCCTTGGGCAGGCCCGCCAGCAGCGCGGCCTCAGGCAGCGTGAGGTCGCGCGCGTGCTTGCTGAAGTAGTAGTTCGCGCCGGCCTCGAAGCCATAGACGCCATGGCCGAGGTATATCTGGTTGCCGTAGAGGGTAAAGATCTGTTGCTTCGTAAAGTTGCGCTCGATCTGAATCGAGAGGAAGACCTCCTGCAGCTTGCGCGCCGCCGTGCGGTCATTTGAGAGGAAGAGATTGCGCGCGAGCTGCATGGTGAGCGTGGAAGCGCCCTGGGGGCGCAACTTCGAGGTGAGGTCGTGATAAATCGCGCCCAGCACGCGAAAGACATTCACGCCCCAGTGGCTCTCGAAATTCTTGTCTTCAATCGAGATAACGGCCTGGCGCAGCAGTGGAGAAAATCCGTCGTAGCCAATCACCACGCGGCGTTCCAGAGCAAACGAGCCGAAGACGCGTCCGTGTATGTCGTACAGCTCAGTCGTGGTGCTGGGCCGGAAGCGCTCCAGGTCGTCCATCTGCGGCAGGTTCACGGAGTAGACCAGCATCAGGCCGCCCAGCGCGCCGGTGAGCACTGCAAGCAGCAGCAGCACCGCCAACGCGGCGCTACCCGCCACCTTGCGGCGGCGCTGCGGAGGCCTGAAGCTTATCGCCGGCCTTATGGAAACGCTCTCTTTCGGCTGTCTTCCTAGCAAGGCTCTCCAGCGCTACAGTTTGCAGCTCAGGGTCCTGGAAACATCCTGGGGGCCAGAACGTGTCAAGCCTCTAAGCTGCCTTCTGCCGCAGCAGGTCGAGCGCCTTCGTCAGCTGCACATCGTTCTTCGGGCTGGACGGCTTGGCCTGCGCCGGAGACTCCGACGCCTCTGCCTGGGCCAGGTACTCGTCTATGCTTGGCGCAACCACCACGTTCGGCGTTACAGCATCGTCCTCAATCTTTTTTCCGGAGGGAGATATGTACTTCGCCACCGAGAGGATCACGGCACTGCCATCCGGCAGATGGATTGTCTTCTGCTGCGCGCCCTCGCCGAAGGTACGGTCACCCACCACATCGCCCCGTTTGGCGTCGAGTATGGCTGCCGCCACCACCTCCGCCGCGCCCGCCGTCCCGTGGTTCACCAGAACGGTGAGCGGCGCCGGGGTGATGAAGCGCGACTGCTCGGCTGTAAACGTCTGCCTGGGCACGGTCTGCCCTTCGAGCGATGCGATTGTGCCGCTCTGGATGAAGGCATTGGCCAGGCGAATGCCTTCGGACTCATCGCCTTCCGCTACGTCGCGCAGGTCCAGCAATATCTTCTTGTTGCCGTTCTTCTGCATCGCGCGCAGCCGTGCCTCCACCTCGTTCACGCGGTCCTTTGTCAGGACAGCGGGCTTGAGGTAGAGAATGCTCGCGCTGTCATACTGCTGTTCGGTGAGGATGGGTGCAGAGATGTCCGCGCGCGTCAGCGTAATCTTCTCCGGCTCTGCCTTGCGCGGGCGCACCAGGTCAATGGTGACCGTCGTTCCTGGCTTGCCTTCAAGCATCAGCCGCAGCATCGCCAGCGACATCGTGTTGGTTGTCTTGCCGTCCACTGATTCAATGATGTCGCCATCGGCGATCTCCTGCTTGTCCGCCGGGCTGCCGGGTGTGATCGAGATCACCGTCGCATAGCCGTAGCGCTTTGAGACGTTCAGGCCAACCTGCGCATGACCCTGGTTCTGCCGGGCCTTGTAGGCGGCGTACTCCGCCGGGGTCAGGTAACTCGAGTCGGCATCGAGGGACTCCAGCAGGCCGTGCAGCGCGCCAACTGTCACATCGTCGAGGTTCGGTTCAACGACGTAGTCACTCTGGATCTTGTGCAAAACTTCTTCGTAGACGCCCATCTGGCGGTAGGCGCCGTCGCCCTGCGTGCCTGCGCGCACCCCGCCCAGCCCGAAGGCTCCCAGGAAAACCACGAGGACGAGTGCAACGGAGATGGCAAGAACTGCGCGCTTGAAACCTTTAGACATGGATCACCGATACCGAGATGATAACGCACGCTGGCATCAACAAGTGGCCATGTAACTACCCTATCAGCCTGGACCACAACTGGTGGCGGCGGGTGGAATCGAACCACCGACCTTGGGGTTATGAGTCCCACGCTCTAACCATCTGAGCTACGCCGCCGCTTGTTCAGGAGGGATGCCACCAGACTGTCAGCGGCAGCTCTCATGATACGAACAGGCGAGGCGCGGGTCAAACGTTACCCACGCTGTTCCCCGGCCAGCACCTCTTCCCTCGGACTCCCCGGCAGCATTCACGCTGCTCGCACTACACTTGGAGCAAATGCCTGATGGACTCCGTACACTCGCCGTGATTCCGGCGCGGCTGGCCTCGACACGGCTGCCGGGCAAGGTCCTGCTGCCGCTGGCCGGGCGGCCCATGCTGGCCTGGGTCTATGAAGCGGCGCGTGCCTCCGCGCAACTGTCGCAGGTGCTCATCGCCACTGACTCTTCCGAGGTGATGAGCTTTGCACAGGCAAGCGGGTATCCGGCCGTCTTTACGCCGGCCGACTGCGCCAGCGGCACAGACCGGCTGCAGGCCGTGGCGCGCTCCTTTGCTGCCGATATCTACGTGAACATCCAGGGTGATGAACCGCTGCTGCGGTCCGAACACGTGGACGCACTCCTTACGCCCTTTCGCGACCCGGCGGTCGAAGTCACAACACTGGCCACTCCGTGCAGCCCGGCGGACGTGGCAAACCCGAACGCGGTGAAGGTCGTGCTGGATTGTACCGGTCGGGCACTCTACTTCTCACGCGCGGCTATTCCTTTTGACCGCGACCGCACCGGCACGGTGCGCTACCGCAAGCACCTCGGACTTTACGCCTACCGCGCCGGAGCGCTTGCCCGTTTTGCCGCAATGTCCCCAGGCACGCTTGAGTCTGCGGAACGCCTCGAGCAGCTGCGCTTTCTCGAGAACGGCATCCCCATCCACGTGGCTGAAAGCCCCTACGAGACTATTGGCGTCGATACGGCAGAGGACCTGGCCGCGGCGGAGGCATATCTACGGCAGCGCTGCGCGCCTTGACTCTATAGAAGTTGGCCTCCCTGCCCGTGCCCGGTGCGCCTGTGTAGCCCGTACCCTCTTCCACAGGAGGCCAACTTACTAAGCAAATGTGCCCTCCCACTCAACAGGACTTAACACCAACACGGGAGTTGCAGATGGCACAGAGTCATGAGCAGGGCACCGGAAAGCATGCGCATAAGAGCAGCGAGGAGCCATATCCTCACCACGAGGCCCCGACACAATCCGGGTCGTCCTCCGGTGACAGCAAGGAATCCTCAAGCCATACCAGACAGGGCCCAAAGAGCAGCGGCTCGGGCTCTGGGCAGTCCTCTTCTCAGGGCAGCGACGACCAGAAAAGCCGCGAGTACCGGGACAAGGATGGCAACATTCACCACCACACCACGACGTACGAGGAGCAGCACAAAGGCGGCCGCAAAGCCTCATAGGCAAAACGCAGGGCCGGAAGAGAACCTCCTCCGAGCCCTGCGATTCGCAATCACGATATGAGCAACACGGTGATTACGCCCAGCACGAGTACAGTCTCCTCCACCTGCTCCGAACGATGATGCAACCGGTTGAAATCCCTCACCTCCGGGCTCGAAGGCAAAGAGGTTCTGATAGCCCCGCCTGCCTGGAGGCGGTCTGCTTCCATCTTCGGAATGATTCCGAACTGCGAGTAGGCCGTCAGCCCCAGCATCAAAGCAACCAGCACGGCTGCAATGCGAGATCCCCGCAGCCGGGTACGTGTGG
>CAYQYM010000011.1:8523-16785 GCA_964421715.1 uncultured Acidipila sp. | reverse complement strand
TCGCGTGCGCAGGAAATGAACGGTCCCGGTGTGACGTGGCGCGCGTGCCGGGCTTAGAATTGCGAATCAGTGCATCTCAGCAGAACGAGGAAACCTTTTCATGTCGAATGCAGGTGAGCAGGATCGGGAGCCGAAGCAGCCTGTCTTCGGGCGTTTTTCCCGGCGCTCTTTTTTGTCGCACTTGGGTGCAGCAGGCCTGGCGGCCACTACGGCGCCCCTGGCCCACGCGACGGCCACCGAGGCACCAGAGGATGCTCCGGCGCCCGCAGCGAAGGGCATAGAAGGCGCTGTTCCGGTTGCGCTGAAAGTGAACGGGCAGGCGCACAAGCTCATGCTGGAACCGCGCGTGACGCTGCTGGACGCGCTGCGCGAGATTCTGGCCATGCCCGGAACCAAGAAGGGCTGCGACCACGGCCAGTGCGGCGCCTGTACCGTGCACGTGAACGGGCGGCGCGTGAACTCGTGCCTGAGCTTCGCCATCATGCACCAGGCCGACGAGATCACGACCATCGAGGGGCTTGCGCAGGGCGGCAAGCTGCATCCCGTGCAGCAGGCGTTTCTTGAGCATGACGGCTTCCAGTGCGGCTACTGCACACCGGGGCAGATCATGTCCGGCGTGGCGCTGCTGAAGGAGCCGGTCGGCGCCTCCGACCAGGAAGTTCGCTTGGCCATGAGCGGCAACATCTGCCGCTGCGGCGCATACAACAACATCGTTGCCGCGGTGCAGCAGGCGCGCGGCAGGCAGGCGCAGGGATAGGAGCAGAGCCATGCAAACCTTCGTTTACAAGGAGGCCCGCTCAGCAGCGGAGGCGGCGAGTTCCGGCGGCAGGTTTCTCGCAGGGGGCACCAACCTGGTGGACCTGATGAAGCTTGGTGTAGAAAGGCCGCAGTCGGTCACAGACATCAACCGGCTTCCGCTGGCCCGGATTGAGCCCGACCCAGGCGGCGGATTAAAGATTGGCGCACTGGTGCGCAACAGCGACCTGGCCCACGACCCGGCGGTTCAGCAGCGGTATGCCGCGTTGTCAGAGGCATTGCTCTCCGGGGCTTCTCCGCAGCTTCGCAACATGGCCACCACGGCCGGCAACCTGCTGCAGCGTACACGGTGCTACTACTTTCGCGACAATGCGTATAACTGCAACAAGCGCGAACCCGGCACAGGCTGCTCCGCGCTGGACGGATTCAACCGCATTCACGCCGTCCTGGGCACGAGCAACAAGTGCATCGCCACTCATCCTTCTGACATGGCCGTGGCCATGATGGCGCTGGAGGCCGTCGTTCACATGACGGGGGCGAAGGGCGACCGCAATGTGCCGCTGGTCGATTTTTATAGGGTGCCCGGCGAGACGCCGCAAATCGAGACGGTGCTGGCTGAAGACGAGCTGATCACCGCCGTGACGTTGCCGGCGCTGCCCTCCGGAGCGCGTTCCCACTACCTGAAGCTGCGCGACCGCGCGCAGTATGAGTTTGCGCTGGCCTCCGCCGCAGTCGTCACCGCGACCAGTGGCGGGCGGCTCACACACGTACGAATCGCCCTCGGCGGAGTGGGCACCAAGCCCTGGCGCTCGTTCGAGGCCGAGCACACGTTGCAGGGCAAGCCGGCAACGGAGGCGAATTTTCGCGCCGCGGCGGAGGCAGCGCTGCGCGGCGCGAAACCCCACCGGGATAATGCCTTCAAAATCGAGCTTTGCAGGCGGGCCATTGTGCGCGCCCTCACTGTGAATACCCAGTCCGCGTAAACCCGGGGAGAGGATAAGGATGAGCACAGCAATCAGTGGTCCGGCGGCGATGGGCGCGGCGGTAACGCGTGTAGACGGCAAGCTGAAGGTGACGGGCGCGGCACGCTATGCAGCAGACCATCCGATGCAGAACCTGGCCTATGCCGTGGGCGTGCCGAGCACGATTGGCAGCGGGCGCGTGGTGAATATCGACAGCGCTGCGGTGGAGCGAATGCCCGGCGTGCTGGCTGTGATCAGCCACAAGAATGCCGACCCGCTCTTTCGCCCGGCGAACGGCTTTGAACGCGAAAGCCGCGCCGGTGAAAGCCGTCCTCCGTTTGAGGATGACAACATCTTCTACTACGGCCAGTTTGTCGCGATGGTCGTAGCAGAGACCTTTGAGCAGGCGCGCGAGGCTGCCATGCGCCTCAAAGTGGACTACGAAGATCGCAGGCCGAACGCCGACTTTGATGAGGCCGCGCTCATTCACGAGCCGCACGAGCAGCCCTCGCACAAGGTGAATCGCGGCGACGCGGAGCAGGCCTTTGCCAGTGCCCCGGTAAAGATCGACGAGACTTACGTCACGCCGGTGGAGACGCACAACCCTATGGAGATGCATGCCACCATCGCCGTGTGGGACGGGCCGAAGGTGACGCTCTATGAGACGACGCAGGGCGTGGTGAACCACCAGAACACTGTCTCCGAGATGATGGGTATCCCGGTTGAGAACATTCGCGTGATCTCGCCGTTCTGCGGCTCGGGCTTCGGCTGCAAGCTTTTTCCCTGGCCGCAGTCCATCATGGCCGCGATGGCGGCCCGCCGCCTGAAACGGCCGGTCAAGATCACCGTACAGCGCAGCGAGATGTTCACGACCGTGGGCCACCGCCCGCTCACGCAACAGCGTGTCCGGCTGGGGGCCACCCAGGACGGCAAGCTGACCTCTCTGCTGCACGATGTGCTGCAGCCTACCTCGATGGTCGACGACTACGTAGAGAACTGCACCGAACCGACGGGGATGCTCTACGATTGTCCGAACGTAAAGGGGCAACTGCAGCTCATCCACATGAACATCGGTACACCCACGCCGATGCGCGGACCCGGCACGACCCCTGGACTCTACGCGATCGATTCGGCGATGGACGAGCTTGCCGTCAAGCTGAACATGGACCCGCTGGAACTGCGGCTGAAGAACTACTCCGAGATGGACCAGGGCGAGAACCGCCCCTTCTCAAGCAAGCACCTGCGCGAGTGCTACCAGCAGGGAGCGGAGAAGTTTGGCTGGTCGAAGCGCGATCCCAAGGTAGGCTCGATGCGCAGCGGGGACGAGATTCTGGGCTGGGGCATGGGCACGGCGACGTGGCCGGCATTTGCGGGTGGAGCCGAGGTGCGCGTTCGCCTGAACGACGACGGCACGGCGCGCACCTCCTGCGCAACGCAGGACATCGGCACAGGCACTTACACGATCTTCGCGCAGGTGGTGTCGGAGAAGACAGGCATACCGGTGGACAAGATTGAGGTGGTGCTCGGAGACAGCTCGCTCTCGCCCGGGCCGATGTCGGGCGGCTCCGCGGCGACCGCCTCCGTGCTGCCGGCCATTGCTGCGGCCACGCACTCGGTGGTGGCCACGCTTTGCAAAGTGGCCACGCAGACAGACAAGTCGCCCTTCAAAAATCTCGACCCGAAGACGCTGAAGATGACCGGTGGGCGGGTACACCAGCAGGACAAATTGCCTGAGAGCGGGGTTCCGTTTGAGCAGATTCTGAAGATGCGCCGCCTGGCCGCATTGGACGCGCAGCAGAAGGGCAGCGAGAGTCCGGAACGCAAGAAGTTTTCCGCGCACTCCTTCGGCGCGCACTTCTGCGAGATTGCCTGGGACCCAGGAATCGCGCGGCTGCGCGTGAACCGGTGGGTTACGGTGATCGACGCCGGGCGCATCATCAACTTGAAAACAGCTGCCAACCAGATCAAGGGCGCGGTGGTGATGGGCATCGGCATGGGCCTTTTCGAGGAGACGGTCTACGACCGCCGCAACGGCAAGCCGATCAACAACAATTTTGCCGATTACCTGGTCTCCACCAGCGCCGACATCCCTTACATCGACTGCAGCTTCCTGAACTATCCGGATACGAATTTCAGCGAGTACGGGGCGCGCGGCGTGGGCGAGATCGGGCTTACCGGCGTGGCCTCCGCGCTCACGATGGCCGTTTACCACGCCAGCGGGGTTCGCGTGCGCCGGCTGCCGGTGCGCGTGGAGGACCTGCTGCGGGCATGAGCGAGCGCAGGCAGATGCTGGCGCTGGCCGCGGCGGCAGCCGCCGGTGGAGAGGAGCTCTGCCTGGTGACGGTGGTGCGCGTAGAGGGATCGGCTTATCGCAAGCCCGGCGCGCGAATGCTGCTCACCTCTGGCGGCAGACGCGTGGGAACGGTGAGCGGTGGATGCCTTGAGGCCGAGATCACAAAGAAAGCATGGTGGCTGGCTGAGCGCGGTCCGGTGCTAAAGACCTACAGCACCTTCTACGACGAAGAAGCGGGCATGCCCTACGGCCTGGGCTGCGGCGGAGCGGTAACGGTGCTGGTCGAGCGCGGCGCGCATGCGCGGCGCGCCATGGAGCAGGTGGCCGCAGCGGAACATGAGCAGAGGCCGCGGCTGCTGCTGCACGGCACGGCGGGCTACCTCGGCAGCTATCCATGCAGCGAGGAGATACGCGGGCTCTCTGGGCCAGTTCGCAGCCGCGCGCAAGAGGCAGCGCGCATGCGCCGGTCTGTATTCCTTGACGATGATGGTCTGTTTCTTGAGTATCTTGCTCCGGCCCCGGCGCTGGCCATTTTCGGCGCGGGAGATGACGCTAAGCCGCTGGCCGCCTTTGCCGCTGAGCTTGGCTGGCATGTGACCGTAGCCGACGGCCGCGCCAATCTTGCCAACGCGGAACGGTTTCCTGCCGCGGACGCCGTCCTCGTGCTCGATTACACAAAGTCGCTGGCGCTGCCTCGGCGTATGGATGCGGCCGTGGTGATGACGCACAGCTATGACCAGGATCGCGCGCTGCTGCGAGAGCTCAAGGAATTGGAGCTCGCTTATCTCGGCATACTTGGACCGCAGAGGCGCACACTACGGCTGGTGCGCGAGGTTGCTGAGGGGCAAGCCGATGCATTGTTCCATCGGCTCTATTCTCCTGCCGGGCTGGACATCGGCGGAGATGGACCTGCCTCCATCGCGCTCGCCATAGTAGCCGAGGTGCAATCGGTACTGGCGGGCCGCGCTCCCCAGCCGCTGCGGGAGGAGTCGAGCGCGCTGCATGCCGCCGCCTGGTAGCGTGGCAGCCATCCTGCTGGCCGCGGGTGGCTCTTCGCGGCTGGGACAGCCGAAACAACTGGTCACGCTGGGAGGTGTGCCCCTGGCCCGCCGAGCAGCCCTTGCAGCACTCGATGCCGGCGCCTTCCCGCTGGTAGTCGTGCTCGGTGCTTCGGCGGAGCGTGTGGCCCCGTGCTTCAACGGCCTGCCGGTTGCGCTCTGTACCCACGCAGGCTGGCAGCAAGGCATGGGCAGCTCCCTGGCCTTCGCGCTGCGGTGTCTCGTGGCCGCCCATGATGGTGTAACACGCCTGCTGCTGCTGGTCTGCGACCAGTACCGTGTAGACGCGCCCCTGCTCCGTCGTCTTCTGGCATGCGAGGTAGAACGAGTGGCCTGTTGCCATTACGCAGGCAGGTTAGGCGTGCCGGCCGTGTTTCCACGCCGCTATTTTCCCGAACTGTTGGCGCTCAACGGCGACCAGGGCGCGCGCAGGCTGCTCGCAGCGCATGGGGCAGAGGCGGAGGTTATTGACTTTCCCGCCGGCGCGCTGGACGTGGACACGCCAGGCGACCTGGCGGCGCTCTGAACAGGGTTCGCTATGGCCGCGCAAGTCTTTCGAGCAGCAAAGGCGCGACCTGCGACACGCTGCCTGCGCCCAGCGTGAGCACGGCATCGCCCTCCGCTGCGGAGCGGGCAATGCGCTCCACCGCCTCTTCGACACACGCGGCATAGTGCGCGGCGGTGCAGCCGGCGTCCCGCATCCTGCCGGTGAGCGCCTGAGCCGTTACGCCCTCAATGGGATCCTCGCTTGCGGCGTAGATGTCCAAAACCTCGAGCTGGTCGGCGTCTTCAAAGCAATGCGCAAACTCCTGAAGCAGATCGCGTGTGCGCGTGTAGCGATGCGGCTGAAAGACGACCCGGCTGCACTTGAATCCGCATGCGCGCGCGGCCTGCAGGGTCGCACGTATTTCGGTTGGATGATGCCCATAGTCGTCGATCACGGTGATGCCGCGCACTGTTCCCTTCACCTGGAACCGGCGGTCCACGCCGCGAAACTCTGCCAGCCCTCGGACGATGTGCTCCTGCGGAATCTCGAGCTGCACGGCTATGGCGACTGCGGCTGTGGCATTCGAGACGTTGTGCCGTCCCGGCACGTGCAGGTCAAAGGGCCCCAGCACCTGGCGGTCTGCCACAACTTCAAAGCGAGAGTGAACGCCCTCGGTCGCCGGCAGCATGCGGGTGACGAAGTCAGCACGCGGATGAAAGCCATAGGTGAAGAGGCGCCGGCGCACGCGCGGCAGCACCGTCTCCAGCATCTCGTTATCCAGGCATGCGATGCACGCGCCGTAGAACGGAACCTTCTCCATAAAGTGTACGAAGGCTTGTTCCACATCGGTCATGTCACGATAGCAATCCATGTGCTCGCGATCGAGATTCGTCACCACGGCGAGAATGGGCGAGAGCTTAAGAAAGGAGCGGTCGCTCTCGTCGGCCTCGGCCACTAGATATTGGCTTCGTCCCAGCCGCGCATTTGACCCGAGCGCATCCACGCGCCCGCCCACCACTACGGTCGGGTCCAGCCCGCCTGCGGCGAGCACAGTCGCGATCATGGACGTGGTGGTGGTCTTGCCGTGCATGCCCGCCACAGCGATCCCGTACTTCAGCCGCATCAGCTCTGCCAGCATCTCCGCGCGCTGGATGACCGGAATCTTGCGGCAGTGCGCCTCGAGAATTTCCGGGTTGCTCTGGGCAACAGCGGAGCTGGCGACGACGACACCTGCTCCCGCCACGTTCGCAGCGGCGTGTCCCTCGAAGATGGTAGCGCCGAGCGAGGCGAGCCGCTCCGTCGCGGCAGAGCGGCGCAGGTCAGAGCCGGAGACAGAGTAGCCAAGATTGATGAGGATCTCGGCGATGCCGCTCATGCCGATGCCGCCGATTCCGATAAAGTGGACCCGCTGTGCTTTCACAAACATTTGTCGGTTGATCTCACCGCTATGCTAACGCGCTCGCAAATACTGTGCGCCGCGCAACATTTTTCCGCGCCTGCTGTTTATCCAGAATGTAAGGGCTGCCGCGAGTAAAGACAGCGGCAGCAGGAGGTAAACCGACATGCGTGCACTTCGTGTTCTAGCCTTAGCCGCTTCAACCCTGCTTCCGGGAGCAGCCGCCGCCCATGCCCAGGTGGGAATCCACGTGCAGGTAGGCCCGCCGGTGCATGGCCCGGTCTACGCAGAGCCCGGCCACTACTGGGCGCCTGACAGTTATGTGGGACACGATTGGCAACCCGGACACTGGGCACCCCGTGAAAGGGTGGAGGAGCGCCACGAGTGGCGCGAGGACCGCGGCGGGCATGGTGGATGGGACCAGGACCGCTTTCGTGGCCGGGACTGGGACCGGGACCACAATCGTGAACACGATGGAGATCGGGACCGCGGCTGGCGGTAAAGGACCGGGCGCAACCGCGTGTCTTGATTCACAACCAGTACAGCAAAAGGCGGCAGGGTGGATTCTGCCGCCTTTTGCTGTACCAAACCCGCTTTAAGCTTGCCAGGCTGCACCGCAACTTTCCTTCGAATCCAAGGTCTTTATAGGGTGACCCGCACAAGGTGTGCGGGTCTGGCCCCACCCGGGAACGAATTCCAGGCAGGGGCTGAGGAGATGGCCATGCGCCTAATTCGGAAGTTCATCATCTACAGCCTCCTTACGGCGCCGCTCGCGCTGGTGCATCCAGCGCAGGCGCAAATCTCGGTAGGCATCGGCATCGGCCCGGTGGTAGCCTACCCGGCCCCGGTCCAGGTAGTCGGGCCGCCGGTCTGCGAGTATGGCTATTACTCCTACTGGCCCTATGACTGCGCCCCTTACGGCTATTACGGTCCTGACTGGTTCCTGGGCGGTGTGTTCATCGGTGCGGGCCCGTGGTACGGCGGCTGGCATGGGCATCCCTGGGGCTACGGCTGGGGCCACCCTCACGGCTGGGACGGCGGCTGGGGCTACCACGGCGCAGGCTGGGGCTATGGCTGGGGGGGCTGGCACGACGGTGACGGTCGCTGGGGTTACGGGGATGGCCACCACGGCTATGGAGACGGCCTCCACCGTGATGCTTACGTGGGCGGCCATTTCAACACGTTCGACCATTCAGGCTTTGGCGTCGGCGGCTTTGAGCATGGCGGCGGCCACCTGGCACCCGGCGGTTCCCATGCCTTCCCAGGTGGAGACCACGGCGGCTTCGGTGGGGTCCATGGCGGCGGATTCC
>CAYQYM010000011.1:0-8423 GCA_964421715.1 uncultured Acidipila sp. | reverse complement strand
ACGGTGGCGGTGGCTTTGGTCACGGTGGCGGTGGCTTTGGTCACGGTGGCGGTGGCTTTGGTCACGGTGGCGGTGGGTTCGGCCACGGTGGCGGTGGGTTCGGCCATGGCGGCGGCCACGGCGGCGGCCACAGCTAACAGATGCGCCACTGCCGGCACTCTCACTACCTGCAAAGAAAAGGCCCGCAAGAAGCGGGCCTTTTCTGCTGGTGCCGTCAGCGGCCTTCGATCTCGTCGGGATCAGGCTCTTCCTGCGCCGGGCGGAGCGGCTCGGGCACATGCCGCAGATTCACCCGTATGCGCGTCCAGGTAGACGACCTGCCGCGCATCGAGTCCACCAGCACATCATCCTCGTCCAGCAGTGCTGCTGCTTCAGCATGACGCGCACGCCAGCGCGCCAGTCCTTCCAGCGCGGTCTCCTTTCGCCGTGCCTGGGCCACGGTCACCAGCGGCATGGTGGCCCGGCGGCGGGCCGGTGCCGCCTTCCGCGGCTTTGCCGGCGTGATGGCGTCTTCTGCAGATGCGCTTGCCCCGGCAGAGGCTGGCCAGTCCCTCCCATTGCTGCGGCTGCCGGTGCGATTTCTGGCGCGTGAGGGAGCGACGCGCGCTGCTTCGCCTTCCATCTTGCGGAAGTGCGGCGGCCAGGGTGCATCTCCCAGTCCATTCACCTCATCGCGTGCAGCCACTTCGAGCAGCGGTTCGAGCGAGCCTGCCGCGTGGTCGATTCCGCTGTGCGGGTCTCCCTCGCGCCTGAACCTGTCCGGCATGGTGAAGAGCGTGAAGTCCGCCGGGTTGCAATCAGCCACCTCACTCCAGCGCAGCGGTGCCGAGACGCGAGCATCCGGAACCGGCCGCACCGAATAGGCAGCGCAGGTAGTGCGGTCCTTTGCATTCTGGTTGTAGTCCAAAAAGACACCGTGCCGCTCCTCCTTCCACCATTTCGAGCTGGCCAGCGCCGGCCGGCGGCGCTCAATTTCGCGGGAGACAGCGAGCGCGGCGCGACGCACCTCGCCAAAGCTCCAGCGCGGCTCAATGCGTACATAAACGTGCATGCCGCGCGAGCCGCTGGTCTTGGGCCACCCGCGCAGGCCGTTCTCCTCAAGCAGCAATTGCACCTCAAGAGCAACCTGCTGCACGTCTGCCCAGGAGACGCCGGGGCCGGGGTCGAGGTCGATGCGCAGCTCGTCCGGATGCTCGAGGTCGCCGGAGCGCACCGGGTGCGGGTGCAGCTCCATCGCACCCAGGTTCACAATCCAGGCCAGGCCAGCCGCGTCATCGACGACGATCTCCTCCGCCGTCCTGCCTGAGGGGAACGAAAGGGTCGCGGTGTGCAGCCAGTCCGGCCGGTCCGAGGGGGCGCGCTTCTGGTAAAAAGCTTCCTGCTCGGCGCCGTTTACAAAGCGCTTCAAGACAATCGGCCGGTCCTGAATACCGTGCAGCGCTCCCGGCGCCACCGCGAGGTAGTAGCGCACCAGGTCGAGCTTCGTGACCTGCACCTCGCGCGAGAAGTAGAGCTTGCCAGGATGCGTGACGCGCACGGAACGACCGTCTATCTGAAGCACTTCGACGTCCTGCGCCTTGGCCGCATGCACCCTGGCGCCGCTCTCCGTCTCCTTCAGCTCGTTGCGCTTTGCCATGAGCCTGCCTCCGAGTGCATCAGATGCACGCAGCCCAAGGTGCGCTTAGCAGGGGCGCTCTGGCCACGCGTGCCGGGGGTAGCGGCGCATCAGCTCGCGGCGCACCTGCGGATAGAGCCGCTGCCAGAATCCCGCCAGGTCCGAGGTGGTCTGGACCGGGCGATGATTCGGCGCAAGCAGGTGCACCACCACCGGAGTTCGCGCGGTACCGATGCGCGGCGTCTCCGTCATGCCGAAAAAATCCTGCAGTCGCGAAGCGATCCAGGGCGGCTTGCCCGCCTCGTAGTGGACCGGCGTGCGGCGGCCTCCAGGCAGCCGGATGCTGGCAGGTGCTATCTCGTTCAGCCGCCGCGCTCCGGACTGCTGCTCGAGCAGCTCAGGCAACGCGGGCATGGCATCCTTGAGATCAGCAAAGCTGCGCAGTCCAATGCAGAGCTGGCGGACTGCAGCAGCGACATCGGGCGCCGGCATGCCGGCAAATTCGATGCGGGCCAGCACGCCTTTGAGTGAGCTCCGGTCCCGCGCATCGCTTGGAAAGCGGTCGAGTCCGGCCTCCATTGCCTTCTCCGCCAGCAGCGCCGCAGCCGCCTCCGGCTCCGGAGCCACCTGTGACTGCGTGAGCACGAGCTGGTCGTAACAGAGCGAGCTCCGGGCCTCCACGCGCTGCCTTGCTTCATTCCAGTAAGATCGCGCCGACTCGTGAATGTGCTCCGGGAATAGGTCGATCAGCCACTCCGGTTCCACCCGCGCCGTCATGCGTACCAGCGGCAGCGGCTTATCGCGGCGGTCCTCTGCGTCCAACGCCAGCATGAACTCGTAAGGCGGTGCTGCGCCCTGCATCTCAGCCGAGGCGCCGCTGCACATCGCAACCTGGCCTACAAACTTGTCTCCCGCATGGTCGCTGCCACGGAGCCGCGCCACGCGGTCAGGAAAGCCGGAAAGGATACTGAGCAGCAGCGCGTTCTCGTCACCTCCGGATGAGCAGCGGGGTCGTAGCGCCCGCCGCAGCTGGTCTTCGAGGACGCGCAGGTGACTCACGCCTGCGTCTGCACGAGGATGGCGCATCTCGTCCAGGGCCGCCATCAGGTCTGTTGCGGAGGTACGCAGGCCGGCGCTCAGCAAAGCCACGACACGGCACGCGTCCTCGCCTGCGTTGCGCCCTGCCGCCTCTATAAGGATACGCGCCAGCCTCGGCGCCACAGGAAGCTGTGCCATCTCTCGCGCGCGGGCGCCTTCCGCTCCAAGAGCATCCAGCAGGCGGGCGGCCTTTGCCAGCGCTGCTGGAGGGGGTGCGTCGAGCCACGGCAGCGTATTGGCCTGCCTGCCCATGGCGCGCAGGGTGAGGCACACTTGGGAGAGGTCGCTGCGCAGGATCTCCGGTGTATCGTGCTCGGGGCGTTGCGCGAAATCTTCGCGGCTGTACAGCCGCAGCACCGTGCCCGGCGCGGTACGGCCGGCTCTGCCGGCCCGCTGCCTGGCTGAGGCCTGGCTGATGCGGCGCACTTCAAGCGTGGGCAGGCCGCTCCACGGAGACCAGGAGGCATAACGCGCAAGTCCGCTGTCGATCACCCCGGTCACGCCCTCTACCGTGATCGAGCTCTCGGCGATGTTCGTGGCAAGGATCAGCTTGCGCCGGCGCGAGGGCTGCACGGCGCGGTCCTGCTCCGCGGCGGAGAGCTCACCGTAGAGCGGCAGCACCAGCAGCCCGGCGCGTTCGGCAACGCCTGTGCAGGCGCGCGCCGTCTGCCGGATTTCCGCCGCACCGGGCAGGAATACGAGGATGTGCCCCTGCGGCTCGCGCTCAAGCAGCAGCTTAACCGCGCCGCTCACCTGGTCCGCCAGCGGCACCGGCGCATACGGCAGATGTTCGATGGCAGTGTCAAACAGGGTGCCTTCGGAACGGAGCAACACGCAATCCTCTAGGCCGGCCACGAGCGCTGCGCTTTCGAGCGTGGCGGACATGAGGATCAGCCGCAGCCCGGGAAGACCGCGGCCTGCGCGCTCTACCTGCGTCTGTCGCAGCAGGGCCAGCGCGAGGTCAGTGTCGAGGTGCCGCTCGTGAAACTCATCCAGCACCACGGCGTCCACGGATTCCAGCAACGGGTCGCGGATGAGCCGGCGCGTGAGCACGCCCTCGGTCATATAGCGCAGCCGCGTGCGAGGGCTGGAGACCTCCTCAAACCGGACCTGGTAGCCTACCGTCCCGCCTGCGCTCTCGCCAAGCTCTGCGGCTACGCGCCGGGCGGCCATGCGGGCGGCAATGCGGCGCGGCTCCAGCACCAGCACCTCGCGCTGCACGGCCGTAAGCAGCGCAGGCGGAACCCGCGTCGTCTTCCCCGCGCCCGGGGCGGCTTCAATCACCACCGCCCGATGCGCACACACGGCACGCACGACCTCCGGCAGAATCGCATCCACCGGCATCTGCGTCTTCGCAATCTTCACAAGCAGGACTCTAACCGGCAGTGCGGGCTGAACCGAGTTTCCACGCCGGTGTGCAAGGTCTGCATCTGCTACGCGTTTGCCGCAACCGGGCTGCTCACCCGGTCGTACCACTGCTGAAAGGCATCAAGCGCCCGCTCGCACTGCAGTCGGTGCCGCTCCTTTTTATCGCGGATGCGCCGGCGCGTCTCTTCTCCGAGCGGCTCAAGCAGGTCAAAGGTGATGTTTGCCGGCTGGAAGCGCGCCGGGTCTGCCTGCGTAATGTAGTTCACCAGCGACCCCAGCGCCGAGGCGCGTGGCGCAGGCTCCTCGACGCCTGCCGCATAGAGACCGGCCAGCAATCCACCGGCGATCGACTCCGTGTAGCCCTCCACGCCCGAGATCTGGCCGGCGAAGAATATCGACGGATATTGCTTGAGGTGCAGCCGCGGGGTGAGCAGGCTGGGCGCGTTGATGTAGGTGTTGCGATGGATCTGCCCATAGCGCAGGAACCTGGCCTTTTCAAGGCCCGGGATCAGGCGCAGAATGCGTGCCTGCTCTCCATACTTCAGGTGGTTCTGAAAGCCGACCAGGTTCCAGGAGTCGGCGCGCAGATTCTCTGATCGAAGCTGCACCACGGCCCAGGGTGCCTTGCCGGTGCGCGGGTCACGCAGTCCGACCGGTTTCATCGGCCCATAGCGCAGAGTGTCGCGGCCGCGGCGGGCCAGCTCCTCGATCGGCAGGCAGCTTTCAAAGTATGGCAGTCGCTCCCAGTCCTTTTCCTGCACCGTCTCGGCTGCGACCAGCGCGTCGTAGAAGCGGTCGTACTCCTCCTTCGTGAACGGGCAATTGATGTAGTCCGCCGTGCCTTTGTCCCAGCGCGCCGCGCGATAAACCTTTTCATGGTCGATGCTGTCGTTGTCCACGATAGGGCTGATCGAGTCGTAGAAGGCCAGGTGTCCGGCGCCGGTGAGCCGGGCGATCTCCCCGGAGAGCGCAGAGGAGGTGAGCGGCCCGCTGGCGACGATGGTGATGCCGTCTTCGGGGTCAATCGTTGTGACCTCTTCACGGCGAAGGGTGATGAGCGGCTCAGCCGCAAGGCGTTCTGCGATGAGGCGCGAAAACTCTGCGCGGTCCACGGCGAGCGCGTGCCCGGCTGGAACCGCGCACGCATCGGCACAGGCCAGCAGGACGGACCCGGCCCGGCGCATCTCCTGCTTGAGCAGCCAGGGCGCGGTATTTTCGCTTTCAGACTTGAGCGAATTCGAGCAGACCAGCTCGCCGAAGTCCGCGGTTTGGTGCGCCGGCGTGGACTGCAGGGGCCGCATTTCATAGAGCTCCACGGGAGCGCCGAAGCGCGCGGCGGTCAGCGCCGCCTCGGGGCCGGCCAGTCCGCCGCCGATGACCTTAATCGGCCGGCTCATGGCTGTGCTGGGCCGGCTCATGGCTGCTCCTGTGACGATTGGGCCAGCTTCGCAAGCGCCGCGCCTGAGATGCGCATCCGTCGCCAATCCTGAAGCAGCTCCGCGCCAAGCTGGCGGTAGAAGCCGAGAGCGGGTTCGTTCCACGCCAGCACGTCCCACTGCAGCCGTGCACAGCCTCGTGCCCGTGCCTCATCCGCAACTGCTGTCAGCAGCGCGCGGCCCAGGCCGCGTCCGCGATACTCCGGCAGAACGAACAGATCCTCCAGGTGCAGGCTGCGCCCCTGCCACGTGGAATAGATCGGGAAGTAGAGGGCGAACCCCGCCGCAGTGCCATCTGCCTCGGCAACGAGGCAGGAGAAGACCGGGCTGTCCTCGAAGCCGTCGCGCAGAAGGTCCGCTTCTGCAAGCTGCGGCGCATGGGGTTCGCGCTCATACTCGGCAAGCTGTTGAATGAGGCGGGAAATCAGCGGGACATCTGCCCGCGTGGCGGGGCGAACAAGAGACATGGCTAAGGCGATTATAGGTGCTGGTCGGCGGTGCCGGCCTCGCTCGAGCGAGAGACCAGCGCGCGCGGCACGGCCCTAATCCGCTACGCCTCGCGCGAATGTACCGCGAAGGATTCACCAGCTCGCTGCAGGCGGAAGGCGCGCCGCGACAGCCAGTAAAGTACCGGGCCGGCAGCGATGACCAGTCCGCCAAAGAGGAGCGACGGCATGCCGGCCATGCGCTCCGTGCGCGCGGAATACATTGCGTAAAGAATCAGGCAAGCCGGGGCTACGCCGAGCAGGCAGGCAGTCCAGCGGTGGCGGGTGGCGCGAAAGGGACGGGCCAGCTCCGGCTCACGGAACCGCAGCACGGCCAGTGCTACGAACTCCAGCATGAGACTTGTGCCGTAGAGAACGAGATCAATCGAGATGAGTCGCTCAAAGCTGAAGCGCAGGGCGAGTGCCCAGGCCGCACCGCAGACGGCCACGGCGGTCCATGGCACGCCGCGCCGATTGCGCCGCGCCAGCCAGCCGGGCAGCAGTCCGTCCTCGGCCATCACCATGGGTAGGCGCGTATAGCTGAGCATGAGCGCGTTGAACATGCCCACACCGTTAATCGTGCCTCCAAGCACAATCCACCCCGCCAGCAGCGGGCCCACCAGTGAATGCGCCGCGTCCGTCCAGGATCCGGTGGAGAAGCGATCCGCCGGCATGCCGGCGAAGGCCAGCGCGCAGAGCGGCACGATGTAGGTGAGCGCGACCAGTGCGCCGGTGGCCAGCATGGCACGCGGATAGTTCCTGCGCGGGTCTTCGACCTCCTGCGCAATGGTCGATGCGTTGTCCCATCCCATGTAGTTCCACATTGCCACCAGGATGGCGGTGCTGAGTCCATCCGGCGCGTGGCCTGCGGGGAAGCGCGCCGTAGCCGGCAGCCCCCAGCCATGCAGGAATCCGGCAGCAGAGAGCAGCACGAAGGGCGCAAGCAGGAAGAGGAACAGCGCGATTGAGCCCTCACCCACGGCAGGCGCCCCGCGCAGATTCCAGAGACAGCAGCCCGCCACCAGCACGACCTCCCAGCCAAGTGCGCGGTGCCCGGCCGTCCAGGCCGGAAACAGCCGCCCGAGGTAGAGCACGAAGATCGTCGGGTAGATGGCCATGTCAAAGATGCTGGCCGTAAGCGAGAGCCATGCCTCCTGATATCCCCAGAAGGGCCCCAGGGCGCGGCGCACCCACCTGTAAAAGCCGCCCTCGGTCGGGATGGCAGACGCCAGCTCGCCGATCATCAGCGTGGTCGGCAGCGTCCACACCAGCGGCACGAGCGCCAGGATGAGCAGCGACTTCCCATAGCCCGCGCCGCCCAGGATGTCTTCAATGCCGTAAGGGCCGCCGGAGACCATGAAGTAGGTCGCCGCGATGAGCGGCAGAAGACGCAGCCGACGCCGCGCTGCAGGCTTCTCGGTGCCGGGCTGGCTAAGGGTCCTGGAGGCTACGGCCGTCTCTCCACCTGAAGTCTGGTGAGGTGAATGTACCGCAGCAGCGCTGTGAAGGCCAGAGGCACGGTGCAGGTCCGCTCATGCAAACCGCTGCTGCGGCCCTGCGGGCCATTCTCATGCGACCTGCAGAACCTATTCAACCACGTGTATGATGAAATGCATCTCGCCGTGGCCGACGCCGCAGAAGCGGGAACAGTTCCCGGCAAAGTCGCCTGTGCGCTGCGGGGTAACGGAGACCTCTACCGGCTGGCCTTTGATCATGTCCGCCCGGATACCGAGCGCGGGCACAGCCAGCCCGTGCGGCACATCGTCGTCCACCAGCAGCAGCAGCGCGTTCTGGCCGCGCTTGAGGGTGATCTCGGCCGGCACGAAGGCGTAGCGCCTGGCGTGGATCACGATCGGTTTTGGCGGCTGCTCCGCAGTGGTGGCAAGAGGAAGACAGGGAAGGAAGAGAGCTGAAGCTAAAGCCAGACGGCGCATCATAGGTCTGCTTTCAGTGTAAATAAGCGGCGCCTGTTACTGGACGACGAGACTCACGGCGACAGTCTTAGTCAGTCCCGGCACACTGGCCGAGATGCTCAAGCTATAGCTGCCTGAGGGGGTGCTCCCTGGCGGAGGAGGGGGGGCTCCTCCGCCGCCTCCCGAGGCGCCCACACCACATGCGATCGGCATGGAGAGCAGCAGTGCGGCCACTACCGCGAGCAGAGCCGCGCGAAGGCGCAGCGTGCGTCGCAGCAGACCGAGCGGCAGCAGCAGCCCAAGCACCAGGGCCATCTCTCCGCGCCGGAGTCCCTGCCACACTCCAGGCCGTCGATTCCTGGCTTTAGCGCCTGTTCCCGTCACCACGGTTACCTTGACGGTGCCCGGTCCGCCGCCCTGCGTGCTCACCGAGCTGGGGTTGCCGGTGCCGGTTGCATTCACGGGCACGCCGGGACAGGGAAAAGCCACCTTGCCTTCTTAGCCTGCA
>CAYQYM010000010.1:3011-17754 GCA_964421715.1 uncultured Acidipila sp. | reverse complement strand
CTGGCCAGTAGCGCATGCCGTTGGCATAGGTGTAGTTGTCTGGCCCTACCCCGGTGAGTGGATTGTGCAAAAACATGCGCACTCCTCCCTGCCAGGACAAGATCCTGTTGTTGTAGGATTCGTCCTCTTCCGTGTGCTCGACCGAGGTTTTCACCGTTGCATAGCGAGCCTTGTACTGCTGCGGAACCACCATCCAGAAGAGCGGGGCGGCGATGACGATCAGCGGCAGGTACTTCAAGTTTTTCTTCTGCTGTACCAGGAAGATCAGCACCATCAGGATCAGCGTGACGAATGCCGTCCGCGAGCCGGTGGTAACGATGGCGAAGATGTAGACCGTGATGCAGAGCACGGTAAAGAGCCTTACCAGCTTCGAGTTTTCCTTGCCGACGAAGAGGAAGGCTAGCGGCATGGTGACGACCATCGTTACGCCCAGGGTGTTCGGGTCGCCGCCCGAGCTGGTCAGTCCCTCGGCACGTTCAATGCCCATCGCGAACTGCCGCACGCCCGCGTGGTACTCATAGACAGCACTGCCGCCAAGCCAGGCCGCCAGCCCCACCAGCAGCAGCAGCATCTTGCGGATGCGCTCCTCGGTGTCGAGCAGAGCGGTCGCCATTACGCAGCAGATGACCTTCTCAAAGAAGGCGACACAGGCCTGGAACGAGTTTGCCACCCAGAACGACAAGGGAATGGAGGCGACCATCACTGCGTAGAAGTAGAGAAATTTTTTGAGGATTGGCGGGAAGCGCAGCTTGCGTCCCTTGCTGAAAAACGAGAGCAGCAGCGCCAGGATGATGACGCGCTCAATGTGCAGAATGGCCAGCGGCGGATAGAGCTCTCCCGGCTGGATCTCAAGGGCCAGCATCAGCGCCAGCAGGTGCAGCCACGGCTGCTGAAAGCCCCGGATGAGCAGCAGAAGCAGAACGGCAGAGACGATCAGTGCTAGCGCCATCGAGTATTCCTGGTAATCCTCACGGCTGAAGAGTATGCACGCCAGTGTCCTTTTCGACCAATTCCGCAGCTTCTCCAAGCGAGACAGCAGGGCCTGTTCCGGCCAGACCGCAGCAGGGTCACCAAACCCCCTCTGAATGGCACGCCAGATGCACTGGTCTGTACGAACCCGAAGGGGTCTCTGCGGTTTTCTATGCTCATACTGCCTCTCATCCGAGGATCAGAAGCAGGTGCGCCCTTCCGCGAACATCGGTCACGTAAGTTCGATGGGCACAATCAAGATCATGTGTAAACGCGCTACACCTGAGGTCTCCGTTATTATCCCGACTTACAACCGGGCGGAGTTCGTCGGTGCAGCCATCGCGAGCGTCCTGGCGCAGAGTTATACCGGCTACGAGATCCTGGTGATCGATGACGGATCGACCGACAACACGCCGCAGGTGCTGGCGCGCTTCGGCGACAAGATTCGCATCATTCGCCAGCCCAACGGCGGGGTGGCCCGCGCCCGCAACACCGGCATCCGGCATGCGCGCGGCAAATTTATCTGCTTTCTGGACTCGGACGACCTTTGGACCCCCGCCAAACTGGAGCGGCAGCTCGGCTTCGCCAAAGAAAATCCGATTTACGGTCTCATCGCAACTGAGATCGCCGGCTTCAACGAGGCTGGAGAGCAGGGCGGCCGCTCCAAGGCCCGCATGTACAGAGTCCGCAACGGCTTCGTGCTCGAAGACCTGCTCTTTGCCAACTGGATCCAGACATCCACTGTCCTCATCCGGCGTGAATGCCTCGAAGCGGTCGGCGGCTTTGACGAGGACGTAGGCCAGTTCGGGGAGGACTGGCTGCTGTGGATGCGCATCGCCGCGCAGTTTCCCATCTACTTCATCGCGGAGCCTCTGGTGCGATACCGCATCCATGGCGCAAGCCTGACCTCGCACCAGCCCGAGTCACAGTACGAGTCACTGATGCGTATCCTGCAGAAGCTCGAAACACTGCCGCAGTTCGAGCGCCGCGAACAACTCCTGGTCCGGGCCTGCTTTCGCATCTCCATGGGGCGCGCCATCGGCAATATCAAAGGGGGCGACTACACGCTGGCCATTGCAAAGCTGCGCCGCTGCTGTGAGCTGCGACGCTACTCCCTCAAAGCGAAGGCGCTGCTCTTCGCGGCGCAGATGGGCAACTTTCTGCACAGCCGCCATCACGGAGCCCCGGCATGAACCGCGTCAGCGTCATCATTCCAACCTACAACTCGGCTCACCTGCTTGAGCGGTGTATCGCCAGCGTACTGGACCAGACGCGTCGTCCCGACGAGATATGGGTCATCGACGACGGCTCCACCGACAACACCCCGGAGCTCACCGAGCGACTTTGCGCCTTGCTGCCCGGCCTTATCCACGTGCACAGGCAAGAGAACGCAGGCCCCGGCGTCGCGCGTAACTTGGGCATTCAGATGGCACGCGGCGAGTGGATTGCGTTCCTTGATGCAGACGACCGCTGGCTGCCCACTAAGCTTGAAGAGCAGCTTGCCTGTGCCGAGACGCATCCGGCAGCGGGGCTCATCTACAGCGACGCCTCGGTGATTGACAGCAGCGGCCGGCACATAGCCAACTACCTTGCGGACAAGGGGCCTGTCTCAGGATGGGCCTTCGACCGCCTGCTGCAATCCTTTTTTATACTGCCGTCCACCGCACTGGTGCGCCGCGATGCGCTCCTGTGCGTAGGCATGTTCGACACCCGGCTGCGCAAGATCGAAGACTACGACCTCTGGCTGCGGCTCTCACAGCTTTACCCCTTCCAACTCGTGCCTGAGTGCCTCACACTTTACCAGCGGCAGCAGACGAGTTCGTCAAAGGACAATATCGCCATGACCAGGACCGAGATCCAGGTCTTTCGCAACCTGCAGCGGCAGAAGCTGACGCGCGCACAGCGCCGCGCCGTGCGCCGCAGGCTGGCGCGCAATCTCTTTGATTATTCCTATGAGATAAGAACCCGCGACCGCCGCGCCTCCCTCGATGCAAGCTGGCAAGCCGTGCGCGTCCTGCCCTCCCGCCCCGCTCACTGGAAGCGGCTCTTCGCCACGCTCGCCTCCGCACTGCCAGGCCGCGGATAGGCGGCTCACTCCCCCGTGTCGACCCGCTTAGGGCTAGAGTCAACTGAGTTCCGCCGAAGCTTACTGCTCTTTAAGAAGCACACCGGGAGGGCTATTTGCAGCCTTCTGCGCTGGACGGAGGGCAGCGCCTGCAGCCAGCACCAGGCAGGCGGATGCGAGCACTACGGCGCGCATGCTGGACCAGGAAAGCGCGCCCAGCAGCTGGCTCGATGAGAGCCGGGCGAGCGCGAGCATAAGCGGGAGCGCCAGTGCCACTCCGCCTGCGGCGCAGCGTAGTGCCTGGATAAGCACCAGGCCGCGAATGCGATTCCGGCTGGCACCCAGACAAATACGCAAGGCGAGCTCTTTTTTGCGGGATTCAACCGCGTAGGTCAGAGTGCCCAGCAGTCCGGCGAAGGCGAGCAACGCCATCACCAGCGAAGCGGACAGGGCGAATTCAGCCCGCTCGAGCGACGGCCGTAGCTGCTGCCGCAACAGGTCTTCCACACTGGCCGCGCTGGCCACCTTGAGGTCTGGAAACAGCTGGTCGAGCCTGCCTGCCATGACACGACGAAGGCTCTCCGGATCGACACCGCCATCAACGGCAACTATGAGCCTGGGGTCCACGACAAAGCTACCTGCAGCCGTCATCGAGTCAAAGAAGACAGGCACGGGCGCGCTGGCCGGACCAGCCAACCGCATATCATTTGCCACTCCTACAACAGTAGCCAGTGTGGCAAACGATTCCCGCCCAGCAAATGCAGGATACGTGATAGTGACATGACTGCCAACCGGGTCAGCCGTCCCCCAAAGCTCACGTGCCAGGAGTCTGCTTAGCACAACTTCGTTGGCGGCGCCGGCATTTTCGGGCCACACGACGGAGCGTCCACGCACGATTTGCGCTTGAATAGTCGCAACAAAGCGGGGAGTGATGCGTGCCTCATACGCTGTTCGCATGTTCCCGGCCGCCTCAGCAACCCTTAACTGAACTGTGCTTGAGCCAAAGTCAAGTGGCGCGTCTGAACTCAAAGCCGCAGCGCGAGCGCCAGGCAGTTGCAGCGCGGCAGCGAGAATTGCCCTTTGCACCCCGTAGTCTGGGTACGAATTATGGCCATTGCTCGAAAAGGTGACCGTCGCTGCCGAAGGCTCGAGCTGCAGGGTCACTAGTCCATGAGGGTCAAATCCCAATGGAGCGCGAAGGACGCTAAGACTCGTAGAAATCATCATCCCGGCTAGTATCCAAGTCGCCAGGCAGAATGAAACCTGAACAGCCACAGGTATCTGTTGCATCAGACGTGCACGCCTTGATGCCGTCTGTGTGTGGCCGTTCAGCGGGATTCCAGAATCGCGGATCAGCTCAATAGCAGGCAGAAGCGCAACGATGCCAGTCAACAGGACGGCAAAGGGGATTTGGGCGGCGAGTGCCAAGGCCCCAGGGCGGAACGAGTAACTAGCAAGCATGCCATAGCTTCCCGGGAGAGTCGCAAGGTAATGGCATGCGACCGCAAATATAGCCGCGCCGAGCAGCAGGCTCAGGAGAACTATGGCCGCCGGCCCAACCAGCAGCTCGCCAATAAGGCGGCCCCGGTTCGCGCCAAGCGCTCTTTTCAACCGTACCTCTCCTGCATATTTGGGAGCTCTTGCCAGCACCAGCAGCGAAAAGCTCAGACATATTACGAGCGAAAACGCTACTGACAACAGCAGTGCGAATCGCAGCCACTTGCGCGCCGTTTCGTCACCTACTGGGTCGATCGTGAGCCCTGGCGAGACGTGGAGCGAGGCTGATCGGGCGTCACGGGCGGGCAGCCGTTCGTTCAATGAACGTACCAGCGCATTTGTTGACAACGTCTCAGACGAGGCGATCCCGTAAAATGCTGCAATGTCCTGCCAGACGCTCTCAGCTCCCGGCACATTTGGCGGCAGCTGAATCTTCAGTGGAACAATGCTGTGAGCCGGCACCCAAAGGGATACTGCATCTCCGAACAAACCTTTGAATTTCGCCGGCGCGACCCCGGCAATTTCGTAGGGTTCGCCGTTGACTAACAATAAGCGGCCAACTGCCCCCTGTGGAGAATGGAATAACTCGACGGCTTTGGCCATGCTTAGAATGGCGATGTGCGTAGAGGATGCATGCTCTGGCGGGCCGAAATCCCTGCCTGCCGCAAGGGGCAATGCAACCATCTTGAAAAACGAACTTGAAACAGCCGCAGCAGAGACTTTAGTCGTCGTATGAGCGAATTGAATTTCTACCGAGATAGAACGGGAGCAGGCTGCTAACTCGCCAGGAAATGCAGTGAGTCTGCGCCACGAAATGGGAACGGACCCGCCACCCTGCACCTCCTCAGAGATTGTGGCGAATGTTCCGGAACGTGTGCCGGCTGGCCGTGGAGAAGATCCGGCGATTAGCAGGCCAAGACTTATGGCACAGCTCGCCAGACCCACTGCCAGAATCGAAGGACCACAAATGGCGAGCAGGGGTGAACTCCTGAAATACCGCCGCAGCTCCCGCCTGAGTAGATTATGTAGATTTGCCATGTGACCCGCAACTTACTCAACTTTGAATCGCCGTTTCCAGGAAAAACCTTAATTATCTAATCATCTTCAGGAATTCGAATTTCTATCAGCCTTAACCGCGAACCCTGCAAGCGTGATTTTAGCTTCTGAATAGCCTGGTCTTGATCACGGCACTGCGGGCGAGCTCCATAATCTATCACGAATATCGTAAAAGGATAATTGTTCCATCCAACAGGTAACGGCACAGTTTTGAGCTCAGGGAACATGCCTTCTGCCTCTTGAAGCGAAGGACGTAAAGCAGCAACGTGCGAGTCGAGCCTTGGGATTTCGGCGGGAAGCCTCTCAATCACGGCAACATTTGACCGGCTGTCATTGCCGTGGTAGATCGCATTACCACTTTGATCGTAGATGTCCAGTGTCGGCCATTCTATTTTGTAGGGCTCTCCTGATTTCCCAGGCTGTGCCAAGCCCTTGCCCGATCCCGGTCGCAGTTCAGGGTGTTCATGCAGCCAGGAAAGATAGCCGAGCGCAAGATGCCGCGATGAAGCTGAAACAGAAACTACATGGGTCGACAAACCAGGTGTGCTTGGCGGGACCTTTTTTCCAAGAGTTACTGCACACACCAGGAAACAGGTAAAGAGCTTCAGCATGTGCGTCCTCTTAAAGAATTGGATGGCAGAGCGTAAATTCGGAACTGATCCAACCACGTCCCTGTCATCGGCAGCGCGAAAGGTGACAAGGTTATCAGAATGTGACGCAAGCGCAATCAGCAAGTTTCTGAAGTAACTTGTTCTGTTCTGAGACGCAGCGGCTACCGGCATAGCCTCAGCACTACGTATTCAAACCAGCCTGCTAGGCGCGAAGCGCGGCTATCCTTTTGCGCAGTGCCTGCGCCCCTTGCAGGTGGAATTCGTAGTACCACATGGGCAACGCGAAGCTCAGGGCGGAGAGGCTCCCCACCAGGAAGAGCGCGGGGTAGCTGGGCGCGATCAGCAGGCGCGTAAGCGCGAACGGCACCACCAGGCAGCCCGCGCAGCGCGCAAAGGTGGGCAGGGTGCGGCCCCAGTAGTGCCGCACCGTGAGCCCGAGCCTTCGCTCCACCAGGACCGGCTGCACAAAAATACGAATCACAACGGCCGGGATGAGCGTGCCAAGCGCGATGCCCATGGCTCCATAAGGCCGCGCCAGCACGATGCTTAAAACCAGGTTCAGCGCCGCCTCGGCGATGTTGATGCCCGCGTAGTACTGCTGGTTCATGGTCGCGTAGAGCGCGCTGACGGAGGTCGCCTGTGACACATCCAGGAAGACGGCGATCGAGAGCACAACCAGCACGGGGTATGCGTCGAGGAAGCTTGTGCCCATCCAGCGCTGGATAAACGGATGACCCCAGGCGACGATGCCGAATAGTACAAATCCTGACGCGCACACCCCGAGCCGTGTGCCGGTGAGAATGCTTTGCCGCACGCCTTCGGCATCTTTGCGGCTCTGCTGCATCGTGAGCACGGGCGCCAGCACGCCGATGATGGCCAGCACGCCATCCATGTAATACATCACCAGCGTGGTCGCGATATTGTAGTGCGCCAGCGCGATGATCCCGATGAAATAAGAGACGGTCAGCGAATCTGTCTGTAGACGCACGCGATCCGCAAGCTGGCCAAAGATGACCGGGAACCCGAAGCGTACCAGCTTGCGCCCGGTCTGCTTTTCATAGCGCGGCCGCAGCACCTCAAGGAAGGGATAATGGCGCTTCACGCTCCAGATTGCGATGAGGTTCACCGGCACCGCCGCCAATACATTCACCAGCGCAAGCGCCAGCACGCCATGGTGCAGCTCGAGCACAGCGATGGTGCCGAGTGTGCGCAGCACGGTGGAGGTGACCAGCAGGCCCGAGGTGACATCAAAATGTGCGCCCGCGTTCAGCGTTCCAAAAAAAACACGCATTGGAAAGTTGCTGGCGGTGAGCAGCCCCACGATGAGAATGACCCAGGCCAGCAGGCTCGCATGTGCATGCGCAAAATGCGCCACGCCGAGCGAGATGCAAGCTGTGACGCCGGCCAGCACCAGGCCGCTGGTGCCAAATACCGCCAGCCCCGTTCCGTAGATGCGCGAGACCTCGACTTCGTCCTTCTGCCCGAGCGCATAAGAGATGTGGGTGAAGACGGCCGCGGACATGCCAAGGTCCAGCAGGCTGTAGTAGCCGATGAACGCATATGCAAGCGCCCAGATGCCATACTGCTCCTGGCCCAGCGAGCGCACGATGAAGGGCGTGAGCAGGAATCCGACCACCGTGGACAGCAGGAAGTTTGCGACGCGGCTGCCTGAGCCGCGCACGAGCTTGGCGAGCGAGAAGGGCTGCGGCCGCATGATGGTAACTGCTTGAGTAGGCAAACTCTTCGCTCCCTCGGCCTGCAAGTGCATCCTGGCTGCTGCCGGTCCCGGGCGACCGCGGACGGCCAGCGCTGCGGGGCCACTCTGGAACAATGCATGCACTATGCCAATGTGCACAGCCGCGCATGCGCTCTCCAGGCGAGTTCTTCTTCGGCCGTGACAGGGCAGTACAGCATTCCGGAGAAGCTTCTATGCATAACTTTGCACATTGCGGACGGCACTCGGTTCCGCGCCCGGTTTCGGAGCCCGATGCAGGCTGCTGAACTCCTCCTGGTCCTGGGTGGTCTTGCAGCGGCCGTCGGAGCGCTCATACGCCCGGGGCGCTGGTTTGGGCTGCTGGCCGCGGCCGGCGTTGCCATGCAGGTCTTTGTGCATGGGCCGATCTGGCAGGCAGCTCCCGCATACTTCGCGGCGCTGCTCCTGCTGCTGGCTGGCTCATGCCGGCAGGTGGCCGGCCCTGCCCTGCTGCTCACGCTGGGATCAGCCGTGGCGCTTGCGGTAATGCCGCTCTTCCGCCTGCCGGCGCCGACCGGCCCATACATCGTGGGAACCACGCTGCTTCACCTGGTAGACGAGAGGCGGGCTGATGCTACCTTCCACAGCGGCAGGCGCGAGCTCATGGTCCAACTCTGGTATCCGGCTGCGGCGCGCACTGCCCATCGCGCCCCGTATCGCCGGGCCAGGGAGACGACGCTGCTCTCCTCCTATGACCGCAGGCTCAGGACGAACTCATGGACTGATGCACCGCTACTCGACAACATGCGTCTTCCCCTTATCCTCTTCAACCCAGGGTGGGCGAGTCAGCGCACGCAGTACACCGCCCTGCTGGAAGATCTCGCCAGCCACGGCTACGCGGTGGCCTCGATCGACCACACCCACAATGCAGGAATCGTCTTGTTTCCAGGCGGGCAGGTAGTGACAGGGCGCGGCGCCCTCCCCATCGACGACTTCGAGGGAATGACGCCTGAGAGCGCGACACGCAGGGCCGCGCCAGAGCTTGACACGCAAACGCTGGACGATGTCCTGGTGCTGAACTCGCTCGAGCGGAGCGCGCCCTGGTCCGAGGTGATCGACTTCGACCGCATCGGCGCGATGGGCCACTCCTTCGGCGGCGCAGTGGCGGTTGCCGCTGCAGCGCGTGATCCGCGCATACGTGCGGCCGTCAACATGGATGGCTTGCTCTTCGGTGCACTGCACAGTGCGCCGCCTGGAAAGCCGGTCATGATGATGTCCGGCAACGGCTGGCCGTTCAGCGCGGCGGATGTCGAGCGCGAACGGCACTCGGCGTATCCCGGCGACCAACTCGACGTGCAGGACCTGGACGCGATACGACAGGTAATTGCCGCCTCCGGCGGCTACCTGCTGTCCATCCGCCACGCGCGGCACATGGACTTCAGCGATCGCGGCCTGTACTCGCCTCTCCGCCGCCTGACGGAGTGCGGCACGATCCAGGCGGAGCATGCGATTGCCATCATCCGCGCCTACAGCCTTGCCTTCTTTGACCAAACCCTGCGGGAAAAATCGCCGCCGCTGCTGCGCGAGCCACCTTCTGATGCCGAGGTGCAGTGGACCGGTGCGGCCCGTCCGCGGTAGAAATCGTCAGAAAGAGAAAGGGCGCAGCTCGCAAGCTGTGCCCTTCTGGTTACAGGCAATAGCCTATCTATTGCACTGCTTGGTATAACTGCCGAGCACGATCTTGCCCCGAGCATACGGACCGCACCATACATTACGGTTCGAGAGATTGTCCTGGATGGTGAGCGCCTGGGAGAACGGGTTATAGCCGGCTGCAGCGAGGTCGCCATCGGAGACGGCCAACTGCGAGCAGCTCCAGCGCTGGCCCGCCTGGATGAGCGTGTTCGCTCCATCCGTCGTGCCATCATTGTCGATCTGCGCGCAGGTCGACCCCGTAAAGCTGTTCTTGATATAGGTCAACTGCGGCTGGTCGACACCGCTGAAGCTGATCGCGAAGTCGCCCTTCGGTCCCGGAGTCGTGGTAAAGGTGTTGTTTGAGATCGTGCCCTGCACCTGGGACGAGACATCAGTAAACCGCAGGCCATGCGCGACGCAGTACCGCCCGTCCACGGTGATTGTGTTGTTCTCTATCTTCCAGCCGGTCGAAGGCTTCTGGCCCGCGTAATTTTTCACGCGAATGCCATCGGACCCGCTCAGCTGGCAGCCACCGTACTCAGAGTTATTCGCCTCTTCGCGTACGTTGATGGTATTGCCCGAGATGGTGAAGTTAGAGGACTCGGCGTCGATGCCGCGGCCTCGGCCATCCACCACGTTGTTGTAGACGTTCTGCCCCTCGGCAACCACGATGCCGTAGTCGTTGGAGTACCTGCTGGTGAGGTGAATCACATTGCCATAGATTTGTGTGTTCTGGTTGGAATCCAGGATGCCGCCCTGCGGCGAACCGTTGAAGGTGTTTCCCGAGATGACGTCTCCGGCGCCCAGCCCCTGGCCGTTGTCAAAATGAATGACGTTGCCCTGGAACTGTGCCCGCGCACCGAGAGGGCTCTGCCCGGGGTGCTGGATGTTCGTGACGTTATCGTTGAAGACGTTGTTTTGTATCTTCCAGCCAAGCCCCGGGAAGTCGCCGTGAATTGCCTGCGCGCCCGTCTCCTGAATGGTGATGCTGAGGTCGTGAATCGAGCCACCGCTGAGTCCGTTCGCCTGGCCGATCCAGATGGCAGGGTTAAAGGCAGCCGAACCCTTTGCCTGCACAATCTTGCCGTTGTAGACCTCAAGGTTGGCATGGCGCGCGTTCCCGCACGAGGATTTGGGCAACTGAGCGTACCACTGGTCGCAGACACTGATGGCCGGCACAACCGAGCTGCCGCCATAGGTGATGGTGTGTCCGTTCAAGTTGAAGGAGATGTTGTCCGCGTTCATCGCGAAACCCTGCGAGGTGCAGGTCACATCCGCATCCAGGTAGTAGCTGCCGCTGCTGTTGATGGCCTGGCAGCTTGTGAGCGCCTGGCCTGTCGCTGCACCGCTGCCGCTCTTCGCGGCCGGGCTCGCAACAAGGCTGAACACCTGGGCCTTGGTGGTGTTGCTTGCATCCTTCACCGTTGCAGTGAAGCTGCTGGTGCCGGCCTTGGCGGGCGAGCCGCTGAGCGTGCCCTGCGCGTTGAAGAGGATGCCCTGCGGCAGTGTGCCGGAGGCGGACCACACGTACGGAGCCTTGCCGCCGGCTGCCTCCAGCGTCGCACCATAAGGTTTGCCGACCGTTGCGCCCGGCAGGCCGGTCGTGACGATATTCAGGAGTCCGAGGTAGGTAATTGCGTTGCTGAGTGAGGCCACGCTGTTATCCGGGTTGACAACCTCGACAGTATAGCTCCCCGCACTCATCGCCGGCAGCACTGCCTTGATCTGCGTGGCCGCTACAACCTGCACACTGGCTGCATTCACCCCCGCTATGCGCACCCGCGAACCCTGCTGGAAGTTGGCCCCGTTAAGCGTCGCCGTTACGCTGGTGTTTACAGTCGCGCTCGCCGGGGAGACCGAAGTGAGCAGCGTCTTACCGCCAGCAGGCTGGCCGTTCACATAGGTGTAGGTGAAGGCGTTGCGGTTCAAACTGTCGACGGATTCGATGATGCCGACGCTCACATGGCCGGCTGAGTGTGCCGGAGGCTGGATGTATACCTCGCCCGAGTTGACGAAGGCCACCACGGGCGCCTGCTGCGCCCCGAACCACACGTCCATGTGCGGCGCAAATCCGGATCCGGTCAGCTTCACAACGGTGGAGCCATCTGTGCCGCCGCTGGAGGGTGTGACAGCGGTGACGGTGATTGTACCTGCAAAGGACTGTCGCGGAGATGCAGCAGCGGCTGCAATGAGCAGCACGAGCGTAAGCAGTACTCCGGTCCCGCGATAAGGATGATGCGGCCCGCGCGATCCCAACGTACGGCCGCTGGCCAAGGTGTTGCTTTCAGTTGTGTACATCCAGACCCCTCTTGAGTCAGTTAGTCGAGGTTTACATTCCGGCCCCTGCAGCAAAACGCAGAGCCGTCGTAGTCGTCGTTCTCACCGTGGCTCCTTTACGGGCGTCATTTAGACCCCGGCGCACGCGGGTTCCGCGTTGCCTGACCTTTTGACAACCTCTTGTTGTATGCACGAATACTGTTTACACAGCAGCGCGCATGAGCCGGACTGGCACCTGGAGTCCAGGCTCTAGATCAAAATTTTCAGCCGTTAACTGCGGATGAACGAGGGGCAGCCGCCGCAATTAGTAACCTGCTAATTTCGATCCAAGGCAAAAGGGAAATAATGGAATGTTATTTTCTGCAGCCATCATACACAAAAGGCATCGGCAGAGTCGCTGGATTGTGTAAAAACTAGCGTCATGACTGGATGACTTGCGGAAGCTTGACGTCAACTCCGGTTGCCTGTAATGTGGGCCGCCGGTAGGCTACCGTGCGCCAGGCCGGCTCCACCGGTCCCGGCTATTAACAGCTCAAGAGCCGCCACGCTTGCCAGTGTGCTCGAAGTCATGCCTTGATGTCAGCGCACGCTGCTCGGGCAGGAAAGCCAGCCTCGGTTCGGGCCGTAGTCTCGGCCCCTGCGCCGCTGGCGTCTAAACGAATATTGTTCTTGCGTAGTATGCACACCAGATCGCGTCCGGTGTGCATATGGCTGAGACCAGGTCTTCCCTCGCGAGGCGCATGCGGGCGGGGCAAAACCGGTCTAATTGTGGAAACCCCAGGTCAGAATCTTCATATCAGCCGTGCTGTTGCCGGTCCCTGCTGTGAATCCAGCCCATGCTGTACTCGCGCCAACGATCGATGGAATGTTGACTGGAAACGATTGCTTGAATTGTTTGCCGGTCACGGTATCGGTCAGCGTAAGCGTCAGGTTTACGCCGTCATACACGACATGCGCCGCCAGCACGTTTCCACTGTGCAGGCTTACGCCTGAGGGTGTCATGTCGACGAAAGGCAGTGTTGGAATCGCGCCGTTCGTGTAAACGCCGGTGGAATTTGACCCCTCGCCGACATTGTTATGCAGATCGAACTTCAACGCGACGCTCGTTTGTATGCCGCCTGTGCCGCCTGCGGTCCGAGGCCCATACCCAAGCGAAGCGCCGCCGATCCCATACGCGTTTAGCCCCTGGTTCTGCAGAACGAACGTAAAGCCGTCCGCCACGGCGTTGAGTAACAGGAAGGTGAAGTCGGAGGTGAACTGCTGCACGTTTACCGGCGTCTGGTAGTACGCTGCGCTCGTCTGGCAGCAACCCGTCGTCGTGGTAAGCTGCAGCGCTCCACCTGTGACCTGTGCCGAACGATTCATAGTCAGGCCGGCGCTGCTGGTAAAGCCGCTCACGTAATTCACCACCGGCGTAACCTTACCCGGCGCATAGGTCCAGGAGAAGATCTGCTGGAGGGCGGCGGCGCCGCCGCTGCCGGCCGTGAAGCCCACATAGGCCGTCGTGCTGCCCACCACCGCCGGAATATCTACCGCGAAGCTGTGCGTGAACTGCTTGCCCGTCACCGTGTCCGTCAGCGTCAGCGCCAGGTTCGCCCCGTCATACACCACGTGCGCTGCCATCAGGTCCCCGCTGTGCAGGTCCACCCCAGACGCGCTCATGTCCACTGCCGGCGTCGTCGGCGACGCTCCGTTCGTGTACACCCCGGTCGAGTCCGGTCCCTCCCCGCTGTTCGAGTAAAGATCCAGCTTCAGCGCCACGCTGCGGCCGATCCCTACCGGGCCCGTCAGCGTGTCCGAACCGTAGCCCAGCCCGCCGCCCGCGTTCCCCAGTGCCGACGGGCCGCTGTTCTGCAACACCAGCGTTATCCCGTCCGCCAGCGTGTTCTGCCTGAACGTGAAGTCCGTCGTGAAGTTCTGCACGCTCACCGGGTTCAGCGCATACACACTCGACGCCTCTCCCGGACGCACCGCGTCCGTCATCTGCAGTACCCCGTTCACCAGCTGCGACCACCCGTTCAGAATCAGCCCGCTTGCGTTCGGAAACCCGGACCCGTAGCTGATCGTGCCGCCCCCGCCCTGGATCGTGTACTGCGCTGTCACCACCGCGCTCGCCGATGCTCCCGGGGCCACCGCAAACGCCTTCACCGTCTCCGAGGTCGACACCGTCAGCGCCCCGGCGTAGTTCGCCGACGCCGTCGTCGGCGTCGTCCCGTCCGTCGTGTAGTAGATCACCGCCCCCGCTGTCCCGTCCGTCATCGTCAGCGTCTGCGCGCCCGTATACGTCCCCGGCGCCAGCGACAACACCGGCGCCGCCGTCACGGGAGTCGTAATGATGTAAGCAGCGGACGCCACCGGGCTCGCGACTCCATTGATCAGCGCAATTGCCTTCACCGTGCCCGAGGCTGACAGCTTAAACGCCGCCGTGTATCTGGTAGAGCTGGCGTTCGGCACGGAGCCGTCGGTTGTGTAGTAAATCGCTGCCCCCGTTGTGCCGCTGCTGATCGTGATCGTCTGGGCAGAGGTGTAGGTGCCGGGTGCCGGCGAGATCGACGGCGTAGCCGGTGGCTGCTGGATGACGTAGGTCCCGGTCACGATTGGGCTGTCCGTGTCGTTCACTGCCGCAGCAAACGCCTTGATGGTCAGCGAAATACCGTTGACCGCGATAGGCGAGGTATAGACGAGCGAGCTGCGCGTCGGCGTAGAGCCGTCCGTCGTGTAATAGATCGTCGCGCCGGAGGTCGTGCTCTGCAGCGACACGCTCTGCGCCGAAGTGTAGGTGCCCGGCGCAGGGTTGAACACCGGAGACGCAGCCACCGGCGTGACCGTACCCGGCGCATAGGTCCAGGAGAAGATCTGCTGGAGGGCGGCGGCGCCGCCGCT
>CAYQYM010000010.1:0-2911 GCA_964421715.1 uncultured Acidipila sp. | reverse complement strand
TGCGCGCCCGTATACGTCCCCGGCGCCAGCGACAACACCGGCGCCGCCGTCACGGTCGCGCTGATGGTGTATACCGCACTGGAGACCGAGCTGGTCGAGCCGTTCGCGACCGCGATCGCCTTGATCGTCTGCGTGGATGCCACGGGAATGGCAGCCGTGTACTTCGTGGATGCCGTCGTGGGGGTGGTCCCGTCGGTCGTGTAGTAAATTGCTGCGCCCGCTGTGCCGCTGCTGAGCGCAACGCTCTGCGCCGTCGTGTACGTGCCCGCGCCGGGGTTGAAGACCGGGGCCTGCGTCACCTGCCCGCCGCTGGCAAGCGTCACATAGGTCCAGGTCTCAATTGCCTGGCTGGCGGCCAGCCCACCCGTGGCGCCGGTAAATCCGGCATAGGCCGTTGTGCTGCCAATCACGGCAGGAATATTGACCGGCCAGGAGTAAGTGAAGGTCTTGCTCACCACCGGGTCATTGAGCGACATGGTCAGCGTGGTGCCGTCGTAGTTGATCTGGCAGTAGACCGTGTCGCCGCTGTGCAGGTCGATGCCGCTGCTGGTCAGGTCCACCGCCGGAGTCGCCGGCATCGCGCCGTTCTGGTAGAGGCCGGTCGAGTTCACGCCCTCGCCGATGTTGTTATAGAGGTCGAATTTGATGGCGATGCTCTTCGGAATGAGCGGCACGGTGGCGGAAGGACCGTAGCCAAGCGCCTCGCCCGCCGCGCCAAGCGCCGTGGGCGCGTTGTTCTGCAGGGTAAAGGTGAAGCCGTCCGCCTGCGCATTCGTGAGTTGGAATGCAAAGTTCGTGCTGAAGGCGCCCGTACCTACCGGCGTATTCCAGAAGACGCTGGCCGCCTGGAACAGGGCTTCGCTGGTCAGTTGCAGCCGATTGTCGCCGGTCCTGGTCGCGCTGCCGTTCAAGCTGAGACCGGTAACGCTGGAAAAGCCGCTGCCGAAGTTGATGCTGGAGCTGCCAGGGGTGATCGTGAACTGCGCCGAGGCTACCGTGCTGGGCGTAAGACCGGGATAGGTGGCGATAGCGTTCACCGTCATGCTGGAGGGAATGCTGATAGCCCCGCTATAGACCTTCGAGCTGGTCGTCGGCGTGGTGCCATCCGTTGTGTAATAGATGGTTGCGCCCTTGTTTGCGACCGTGATGCTGACGGACTGTGCCGTCGTGTAGACGCCCCCCGGGGGCGAGATGACCGGTGCGGCCACCTGGGAGGAGAACTGGAAGCTGGCGCGCGTGGTTGCGCTCTGCAGGTAATTCGGCGCCAGCGCGATGGCGGAAATTGTGGTGCTGGTACTCACCTGAAAGGGCCCGGTGTAGAGTGTCGAGGCGCTGCTTGGAACGCTGCCGTCGAGCGTGTAGTGAATTTCGGCGGTCGAGAGCGTGTCGGTGATGCTAACCGTCTGCGCTGAACTGAAGCTGCCGCCATTCGGACTGATCACCGGCGCAGGCGCATTAACGCTTGCGTTTAGCAGGCCGTAGACATCCACCTGGTTTGCCGTGCCGACATAACCCTTGCCATTCGTGACCACCGGCACCGTGAACTTGATGGCGTTTCCGGCCGCATCCCGCGCCGGGTTCTGGTTGCTGTTGTAGATCTCGTTGCGGGTATTCTGCGGGTCAAACGCATACAGGACGGCAGCGCCGTTCGAGGCGTACTGGTCGGCGCGAATGGCCCAGAGGATCCCGTTCTGCGCTCCATTGGAAGAGACGCTCAGCGTGGGCGCAGGAAAGGTCGAAGTGGCTGCGGTCTCGGTATAGGTGGTCGAGAGCAGGCCATTCGTGAGCGTATAGCCGCGCAGGCCGCGGTTGCTGCACCAGATATAGACAGTCCCGTTCCAGTAAGTGGGCGTACCCCACACGCCTGTGAGCTGTCCTGTAATCTCCTGGACGATGCTGTCGGTGCCCACCGTATATCCGCCGAGCGAATCGCGGTCCACCAGGTAGATCGTTCCGCCCTTGCCCACCATCACCATCTCGCGGGTATGCGGGCCGGGCTGGTCGGGCAGGATCAGCACGCCGCCTGAACCCAGGTCGAGATCGCTGCTGGCCAGGCTGCCTTGATCCTGCGGCGTGAAGACATCGGAGACGGCAAGGCCGCCGTTTGCAAGGTTCAGCCGCAGCACCGAGTCGCCGTAGTCGGTCTTGGTGTCGAGCGGCGAGTTGTAGGTTCCCACGTCGCCGTTTCCGGTCGTCAGGAATCCACGCCCGCTTGCGTCGATGGCCATGCCGTTGGCCGACATCCAGACGCCGCTGCCATAGCCCTGCGGCGAGAAGGAGACGGCCGCCGTCTGCTGCAGCGTCTTCGCATCGTACGCCATCGCCCAGCCATGCCATGGCCCGTTATCGCCGTGCGCACCAAACAAAAGATAGATGCGGCCGTTGTAGAGGTCCAGCGCCGGCCGGTTCAACTGCCACAGCGAGCTGAAGCTGAGCGTGCCGCCGGCGCTGCCGTTGCCGTTGCCCGGGACCGAGCCCTGGATCACCACCGGACTGCCCGTGCGCTCGGCGCCGGTCAGCAGGTCCAACGCGTGCAGCCGCTGCACGTAGGCGCTGGTCTCCTTTGTCTTTGAGATGACGTAGAGCGTCTGGCTTGCGGGATCGATGACCGGCGTCGAGGTGATGCCGATCTCCGGGTTGATATCCGAGCTGGAGACGTCGGAGGAAGGAATCGTGGTAGCCCCCGCGGCCGCGCCGTGTGCAGTGGTGAGCATGCTGGCCTGCCACAGCGGCTGCGCATTCGCACCAAGGTTGCTGTCCGCGTCGAATGCATAAACCGTGTCATGCTCGGTGGCGACCAAGAGCACATTGTGTGTCTTGCCATCCGGCATGGCCAGGTTGGCGCCGTAAAGCGGCTGGGCGTAGACCCCGCCGTCCACGCCCAGGCTGAAGAGCTTGCCGAAGGTGTTCA
>CAYQYM010000009.1:0-17777 GCA_964421715.1 uncultured Acidipila sp. | reverse complement strand
ATCGAGCGCGCCCTGCGCACGGTGTACAGCCCGGACGGGCTGAACCTCGGCATGAACCTGGGCAAGGCCGCCGGCGCCGGGGTGGCCGGCCACCTCCACCTGCACGCGCTGCCGCGCTGGGCCGGCGATACCAACTTCATGACGGTGACGGCCGAGACGCGCGTGCTGCCGGAGGACCTCAACACCACCTGGAACCGCCTGCGAGTCGCTTTGGGAGCGCAGCCTGCCGGCCCCGGCCCGACCACACCGGACCACACCAAACCGGAGCCGGGCCACTCCCCTGCCTGAGAGCGCGAGCCTTGTTCGGGCTGGTCTTGAATGGGCGGACATGGGCGGGCTTCAGGACCGGCCTGTTGTCCGCGTGGAGAGTTGCGTAGGATTTGCAATCCAGCCGGTCTTACCAAAGTCTTACAGAAGCCGCTGTTTGCGGAGGCTAGGCTGGAGTTCTATGGCAACCTTCGTCGAAGCTCCGGCGCTGCCGGCAGACGCGCCTGAAGCGGACAGCAAAGCTCTTTCGCAAGCCAACTCCGGCAGGCTGAATCTGGTGTTCGCCTTCTGGATCGCCGCCTTTCATCTCGGCGCCATCGCAGCGCTGTTCTTCCTTACCTGGAGGGCCCTGGCTGTCACGGCCGTGCTCTGGGTGCTGGGGCAGAACGTGGGCATTGCCACCAGCTATCATCGCCAGCTCACGCACCGCGGCTTCGTAACGCCAGGGTGGCTGGAGCGCGGGATGGCGCTTTGCGGCACGCTCGCCCTGCAGGGTGGCCCCATCTACTGGGTGGCCGTGCACCGGCTGCACCACCAGCTCACGGACAAGCCCGGCGACCCTCATTCCCCGCGTGATGGCAAGTGGTGGTCGCATATGGGCTGGATTCTCTTCGGCTCGCTGCACAACCAGGACGAGGTGCTGCACCGCTATGCGCCGGACCTCTGCAAGGACCGCTTTTACCTGTGGCTGAACCGCTGGCACTGGGTTCCCGTCTCGCTAATAGGAGTCGCGCTCTATGCCGCCGGCGGCTGGCCGTGGCTGCTGTGCGGCATCTTCCTGCGCGTGACGCTCGGGCTGCACGTCACCTGGCTGGTGAACTCGGCCACGCACCTGTGGGGTTCGCGCCGGTTTGAGACGCGCGACGACTCGCGCAACAACTGGTGGGTGGCGCTTTTGACCGGCGGCGAGGGCTGGCACAACAATCACCACGCCCTGCCCGTCTCCGCAAGCCACGGCATGGCCTGGTACGAGGTGGACTTCAACTACTGGGTCATCCGCGCGCTGGGTGCAATGGGCCTGGCCCGCAGGATCAAGGTGCAGGGGCCGGGTGCAGGGCCCGCCCGCATCCTCTACCCGTAGGCGTCCTCTCAAAAACGGTTAAGATGGCCAGCTATGGACCTGCTGCGCCGCTCGCTCGCCGCCCTTCTGCTTCTTGCCTTCTCCGCCGCCTGCCCGCTTCTGGCGCAGACCGAGCAGGTCACCGTGGACACGCGCGGCGCCGGGCAGCCCTTTCCTCACTTCTGGGAGCAGATGTTCGGCTCCGGGCGCGCCGCACTTTCGCTGCGCCAGAGCTACCGTGACGATGTGAAGGCTGTCAAGCAGGCGGCGGATTTCCGCTACGTCCGCTTCCACGCCATCCTGCATGACGAGCTTGGCGTCTATGTTGAAGACATGCAGGGCAAGCCGGTCTACAACTGGTCCTACATTGACCAGATCTATGATGGACTGCTGGCCGAGGGCGTGCGGCCCTTCGTCGAGATCAGTTTCATGCCGAAGAAGCTGGCCTCGCGCCTCGATTACCACGCCTTCTGGTACAAGCAGATCGTCGCGCCGCCGGCGGACTACGCGAAGTGGGACGCGCTTATTCGTGCCTTCACGCAGCACCTGGTCGATCGTTACGGGATCGCCGAGGTCTCGCAGTGGTACTTCGAAGTCTGGAATGAGCCGAACATCGATTTCTGGACCGGGCGCCCGGCGCAGCAGACCTACTTCGAGCTCTACGATCACACCGCGCGTGCGGTGAAGGCCGTGGATGCGCGGCTGCGCGTCGGCGGCCCGGCGACGGCGCAGGCCGCGTGGGTGGACGCTATGATTGCGCACGCCACGCAGAACAACGTTCCGCTTGACTTCGTCTCTACCCACGTCTACGGCAACGATGTCTCGCGCGATGTCTTCGGAGATAATCGCACCGTGCCGCCGCACCAGATGGTCTGCGCCGCGGTGGCCAAGGTACATCAGCAGATTCTTGCCTCGGCCCGGCCCGATATTCCACTGATCTGGAGCGAGTTCAACGCGACATACATGAACGAGCAGCAGATTACGGATTCGATCTACATGGGCCCGTGGCTGGCGGACAGCATCCGCCAGTGCAACGGCATGACGAAGATGATGTCCTACTGGAGCTTCTCTGACGTCTTTGAGGAGCAAGGCATCGTCAAGACGCCGTTCTACGGCGGCTACGGACTCATGGCCGAGCGGAATATCCCCAAGCCCGCATACAGTGCCTTCGCGCTGCTGCACGAGCTTGGGGACACGCTGCTCCCGGTGAGTGCGACCGACGTGATGGCGACGCGGCGTGCGGATGGCACGCTGGTTCTGGCCGCCTGGAACCTGGTCGAACCCGGAGCGCAGGGCGCGGAGAAGTCAATCACCGTCCACCTGGATGGGTTGAAGCAGGGCGCGCGGGCCTGGGTGCGGCGGGTGGATGCCAACCACAGCGATACGCTCAGCGCATGGGAAAAGATGGGCTCCCCCAGCGATCCCACGCTCGAACAGATTAAGGCGCTGCGCCAGGCAGGGGCGCCAACCCCGCCCGAAATGGCCGCGATCACAAATGGGAATCTCACCCTTACCGTGCCCCCGTATGGCCTGCAAGTTGTAGAGGTCCGCTGACCGGCTGCGGGCCTGCATGGGCTAGAATCGGGGCAGGCTCCCCGATGCAGACAAGCTAGACCCCGCACCGCGGCAGCGGCAGGCCGCGCCTTACTTCAGGCGCGGCCTGCCGCCGCCCCCGTGCGTTAAATGCAGTACGAGGGCCTTCGAGCGAGGCTTGATGTCCACCCAACCATTCCCGGAACCGCAGTCTGCTTCCTCTCCACTACATCGCTTCTGGATCCCCGGTATCTTTCTCCTGACGCTGGCCGGGTTGGGACTCTCAGGAGCACTCGGCCGCTCGCTGACTGAGACCTACCTGCCGCACGGCTTCTGCTTCTTCTGGAACCGGAGCCTGCTCTGGACACACCTGCTGTCCGACGGCATCATCGCGCTCTCCTACCTGGCCATCTCGACCACGCTGACCGTGCTCGTCTACAGGTCGCGCGGCATGATTCCCTTCAGCTGGATCTTCCTCTCCTTCGGCGCCTTTATCGTCTGCTGCGGCGGCACGCACCTGATGGAGATCGTCACGCTCCGATATCCGCTCTACTGGCTTTCTGCGAACGTCAAGGTTGTCACGGCAGTGGCCTCCTTTCTCACCGCGCTCGCGCTGCCACCGCTGGTGCCGCACATCCTGCGGCTGCTCCGGACGGCGCACATTTCAGAGCAGCGCCGCAAGTCCCTGGAGAGCGCGCAAGCCATTCTGCGGAGCGAAGTGCGCAGCCAGGGGGAGACGCTCGAGAGCATGGCGCGGGAGATTGCGGCGCGCAATCGCGAGCTCGAAGAGAGCCGGCTGCAGCTCTTCATCACGCTCAAAAGCATTGGCGACGGCGTGATAACCGCCGATGCCGCGGGCCGCGTGCTGTTTATGAACTCCGCGGCAGAAGATCTGACCGGCTGGCGCAGCGGCGATGCAGCCGGAAGGCCTCTGAACGAGATCTTCCGTCTGCTGCACGATGCCACGCGCGCACCGCATGAAGATCCGCTGACGCGGGTGCGTCGCGGCACCGCAGCGCCTTCCAGCCAAGCCGTGCTGCTGGCGCGCGACGGCCGCGAGATCTGGACCGAGGACAGCATCGCGCCCATCCGCGACACCGACGGTCAGCTCACCGGTATCATTCTCACCTTTCGCGACGTGACCGAGCGCCGCCGGGCAGAGGAGTCGCGCAGCCTGCTGGCCTCGATTGTCGATTCGTCGGACGACGCCATCCTGTCCCGCGATCTTGCGGGAAGGATCACAAGTTGGAACAGGGGCGCGGAGCAGCTCTACGGCTACACAGCGGAGGAGGCGATCGGCGCCGGATGGGAGCTGCTTCTGCCCGAGGATGACCCCGGCCACAGGAGCTTCGCGCACGAGGTGGTGACCGAAGGCCGCCGCGTTCAGCACATGGAGGTGAAGCGCCGGCACCGCAGCGGCAAGCTCATCGAGGTGAGTGTCACCGTGTCCCCCATCTTCGACGCGGGCGGGCGGCTGATCGGGGCCGCCACCATTGCGCGGGACCTGCGCCAGCAGAAGCTGGCCGAAGAGGCGCTGCGCACCTCAGAGAAGCTAGCCGCCACGGGCCGGCTCGCAGCCACCATCGCCCATGAGATCAACAATCCGCTCGAGGCGGTTACGAACCTGCTGTACCTGATCGAGTTGGGGAGCCGTGGCAACGCCGAACTCAACGAGTTTGCGCGCAAGGCGCAGGAGGAGCTCAGGCGCGTGGCCTACATCACGCGGCAGACGCTCGCCTTCTATCGCGACACCACCCGCGCCATGCCGCTCGATATCAGTGAGGTGATGGAGGGCATCCTGGAGATATACCAGCGCGAGGTGACGGGGAAGCACCTGGCCGTGCACCTGGCCGTGCAGCCCGGATTGCAGGTAAAAGGCTTTCCGGGTGAGCTGCGGCAGGTCTTTGCCAACCTGGTGCGCAACGCCATTGAAGCTGTGCCCGCGCAGGGGGAGATATGGATTCGCGGCGTGCTCGATGAACAGCAGCGCGCCTCGATCACCGTGCGTGATTCGGGACCGGGTGTGCCGCCGGCAGCGCGCGAGCACATCTTCGATCCCTTCTTCACCACCAAGGGCCTCAACGGGACAGGCCTCGGACTCTGGGTGAGCCAGGGAATTGTGCAGAAACATGGCGGCAACCTGCTGCTCAGCGACACCCCGGAGGGAACGGGCGCGGAGTTCGTCGTGGTGCTGCCGGCAGAGCAGAGATGAGAGGCGCGGTCAGGCTGGGCGGCGATACTAACCGGCGCGTCCCGCCCGGCTCACTTCGCCGGGCCTGGGAGACGCGCTTATGACCGCGCCAACCGCTCAAGCGCGTCGCAGGCCTGCGCCAGGCCATCCTCGCCGGCCAGCAGCTCTGCCGTGGAGCGGGCCTTTTCATAAAACCGCGGCTGATGGAGCAAGCCCCTGAGCAGGTGCGCGACACGCTCAGCGCGATACTGCCGGCGCGTGACGACGCGGGCCACGCCGAGCCGGCGCACGCGGCGTGCGTTGTCCGGCTGGTCGTGGCTGTAAGGCATCACCAGCATCGGCTTGCCCGCGCGGAGTGCCTGCGCCATGGTGCCCACCCCGCCCTGGTGCACGATGGCCGCGGCGCGCGGAAACAGCAGCGAGTAAGGTGCGAACGCAGCGCAGAAGATTTCTGGCGGCAGCGCCGTGCGCGGCAGGTTCGTCGGGTCCGGGCCGGTCAGCAGCACAGCCCTCACGCCCAATCTTCGTGCTGCCTCCGCGCTCTGCTCGTAGAAGTCTCCGGCGTCGAGCACGGCGGCTGAGCCCAGCGTGAACACAACAGGTGCGGGCCCACTGGAGAGAAAATTCTCCATATCCGGAGCGAGCCGCGGCGTGTCCACGGCGCCATCATAGTAGAGGAAGCCGGTCGTCAGCGTCTGCGGCGGCCAGTCTGGCTGCGGCTGGCCGAGCACGCGGGAAAAGAGTGCCAGCACGAGCGAGGGCGCATGCTTGGCATCGAAGATCGGGTTTGGGCCCGGTTCAAGCCCGAGCTCGCGGCGCAGTCTGTAGACCGGCTCCGGCCAGTCCCGCGTGACGTAACGCACGAAGCGCTCAATCACGCGTCCTGTGGCCGGCACCCAGCTCTGCACGCTTGCCAGCACCGGATAGGGCGGCAGCACTGGCGGGTCATACCGCGAGAAGAATGAGAATGGCGCGAGCACATAAGAGGCCCAGCGTACGCCGGTCGTCTCCGCGATGATGGGACCCGCATAGGCCAGCTCGCCGGTGAGCAGCAGGTCTGTGCCGCCCTCCTCCCGCACGGCATGCAGCAGGTCGTTGTAACTGTCAGGGAGGGAGGGAAACAGGAACGCGCGCAGGCCCCGCTCGGTGCCTTTTTTGCGGTCATAGATCATGGCGACCAGCCGCTTGTCTTCCGCGTCCTGGTCGGGCCGCACGGGATAGAAGCCGAGCCCGAGCGGCTCAATCTTTGCGCGGAACATCTCCGGCACGGCCAGCACGGCGCGATGGCCACGGCGCTCGAGCTCGAGCGCAATCGCGACCAGCGGATTCACATCTCCGAAGGTCCCGAAGGTGGAGAGGACGATGCGCATGCTCAGTGCACACCGGCCTCGAAGGCGCGGAAACGGCGTTCGAGCTCCCATTGCTGCCTGGCCTTTTCGCTCGTCTTGAGGAACTCGGCGCACGTCCCGTGCGCCGAGGCTGCCCCGGCCTGCGCGCGGCAGGCGGCTGAGCTGTCCAGTTCCGCGCCTGGCAGAAAACTCCAGGCGATGCTGTTACGCACCATTTGTTTCAGCACGGAATAGCTCAGCGAATAAGTGAGTGCTGCGCGCACATACTCGTGCGTCAGGTTGATGCGGGACACTCCTTCGTCGTCGGTGGAGAGCGCCACCGGCACCCGGTACTTGAGGTAGAGCGGCAGCGGATGCTCGGCACCCTTCACATTCAGGATGACGTCATTACTGGTGAGATTCACCTCAACCAGCACGCGCCGCGCGGCCATCTCCCTCAGCAGGTCGTAGGGCCGGTCTTCGTACATCACATCCACACCGTGGCCGAGGCGTTCGGCGTGGCCCTGCTCCACTGCACTGCGAATGTGAAACGCGAGGCCCTCCGGCGGCACGAGCCCCGGCGCCAGTTCGCCCGCATGCAGGCTGATGTGAACCCTGGGATAGAAGCGATGCAGCGCATCCAGCATCTGCATATGCAGCGCATAGTCGCGCATGGACACGTAGCCATCTTCGGGCATCACGAAGTTGAGGCCTACGATCTCGGGGTCGGCGCTGGCCGCCTCAAATGCCAGCAGCGTCTGCGCAAACACCACCTCGCGCGGCAGCCCGCGCAGCACCTGGTAGAGAAAGCGCACCTTCACGTTGCAGGCTTCAACGGCTGCAGGGGTGCCGCAGTGCTCGCGGCCTCGGCGGTCGGCCTCGGCGTTTGCCAGCAAATCTCTGACGGCGGGGATGCTGTCGCGCAGGCCGCCCGCCAGCATCTCTTCGCGGTAGCGGGCAAAGTTTGGCTCCCAGCCGATCTTCAGGGCGAGCGCGGCCGCAGCCTTGAAGTCGGGGGTCTGCATCAGCTCAAGGTATTGCTCATTCTGCGCGGCAGCGCGTGTGGCGATCTCATCGATCCACTCGCCGAGGTGCGCCTCGTTCAGGCCACCGTAGCGGGCAAAGGCATTAAAGAAGTGGTCGTGTCCGGAATCGCCGGTAACCGGCACGAAGGTGCGCATGGAGAACGCATCGATCAACGCATCGTAGAGATGCTGGTCACTACTTACGCTCGCCGCCGAAACCTCGCCTTGCGGACAGCCGCCCGGATGCGGCGTGCGGTCGAAGGCCAGCGACGCCGGATGCACACAGAGCCCGTCCTCGGCTGCGTCCTCAAGAAAACGCTCGGCATAGACCGCTCCGCTCAGGTGCATGTGCAGGTCACCGCCCTTGGGCATCCTGTAGAGAAAAGCGTAAAGCGCGAGCGGCCCCTGCTGACGGGCTGCATCAAAGGCCCTCGCAGCATAGGCCTCTGCCGTGGAAACCGGCACGCCGCCGTAGCCGTGCGCCACGGCAGGGCAAAGCAGCGACAGCAGCAGCAGGCCGAACGCCGCGGCTGCCCTGTGCATCTGGCGGCCTTTATCGCGAGACATTAGCATGATCCTCTGGAGCGGAGCTTACCTATGCGGCACTGGTACTTTGGGTTAAGTGTATGGCATCCCGTGATTGCGGCAGCAATCTTGTCCTTAACTGTTGGCAGGGCCTCCGCGCAGTCGCCGCTCGCGCCGGTGGACGGCTTTCCGCTCGGCGACGACCCACTCACGATCCGCCAGCATGCCGCCCCGCGGCAGCCCTTCACGGTGGCGGGGGAGTGCGGCATGTTTGTCGGCCAGCAGGACGGCAGCTTCGAGTCCTGGATCTTCCCTGTGAAGCTGCTCAGCCACTTCCACATCGATGCCGAGGTCGATGGCTACACCGTACCCATCGACGTGAACAGTGATGCCGCTGAGATCGAGGTGGCCCCCGGCCATACCACGATCACCTACTCGCACATCGCATTCACGCTGCGGGAGACGCTCTTCGCCACCCCCTGCGCCGCGAACGGAACCGGTGTAATGGCGCTCTTCCAGGTGGACGCGATCCGCCCCGTCACGCTTACCTTCTCCTTCACTCCGGAGGTGAAGCGGATGTGGCCTGCGCCTAACGCCAACGCGCCCTCCCCCGAGTGGGTGAAGCAGGGGGCAAGCGGCTACTACGTCCTGCACACGGACTTCAGCGATCTTGGCGCCGCCATTGCCATACCAGGTGCTGAGCCCGGCGTGCTTGCGCCTTACCAGGAGCGGCCACAGTTCTGGCCGCTCCAGTTTGTTCTGCGCTTTGACCCAAAGCGCGACGCCGGAAGATTTTTCCCGCTGCTGATGGCCGTCGGAAACGATGCCGCGGCCGCAGATCCGAAGCGGCTCGCCGCACAGCTTGAACCGCTGGACGCGCAGGTCCCGGCTCTTTATCAAAAGACAGCGCATTACTATGCGCATTTCTTCGATCATCGCCTTACGGTGGATACGCCCGATGTGCGTTTCAACCAGGCCATGCGCTGGGCCGAGATTTCGATTGACCAGCTCCGCTTGCGTCATGGAGATGAGGTTGGCCTTGTCGCCGGGTTCTACTCCTCGGGCGATTCCACGCGGCCCGGCTTCGGCTGGTTCTTCGGCCGTGATACGCTCTTCACGCTGTACGCGGTGAACAGCTACGGCGACTTCGCGCTGACAAGGCAGGCCCTGAAATTCCTGCTGGCGCGGCAGCGCGATGACGGCAAGATTATGCATGAGTACTCGCAGACAGCCGACCTGGTGGACTGGCAGAAGCTCCCTTACGAGTACGCCGCAGCCGATGCAACGCCGCTTCTGCTGATGCAGATGGCCGACTACGCCCACGCCAGCGGCGACCGCGCTTTCATCGAGCAGCACTGGCCGCAGATCCAGAAGGCGTGGCAGTTTGAAATCACGCACGACTCGGACGGTGACGGCCTCTATGACAACGCGCAGGGCACCGGATGGGTGGAGAGCTGGCCCACACCGCAAATGCCGCACCAGGAGATCTATATCGCCTGCCTGGATCAGCAGGCGAGCACCGCCTACGCGCAGCTGGCGCGGCTGATGGACAAGCCGGACGAAGCCGCCGCGTCCGAGGCGCGCGCCCGCAAACTGGCTGCGGTAATCGAACACGAGTACGCCGGGCCAATGTATGCCTTCAGCCGCAACGAAGATGGCTCTCTGGATAAGACCGCGACCATTTACCCGGCCATTGCGTGGTGGGACGGCACCTTCGCGCTCAAGCAGGCTGGCAGCATGTTTCAGCGCTGGGCCTCGCACGAGTTCTCCACCGATTGGGGGACGCGCGACGTGGGTGAGCAGGAGCCCTATTACGATCCCATCAGCTACCACCAGGGTTCGGTGTGGCCTCTGTTTACCGGCTGGACCTCGCTGGCCGAGTACCGCACCGGGCATGCGCTCTCAGCCTATGCGCACCTGAGGCAGAACGCCGGTCTCACCTGGACGCAGGACCCGGGCGCAGTCACCGAGCTGCTCTCCGGCGCCTACTTCGTGCCATTCGGACGCAGCACGACACACCAGCTCTGGTCTTCGGCCATGGTGTTAACACCGGCGCTGCGCGGGCTCTTCGGCCTCTCCTATGACGCAGCCGGAGACACGCTGACGGTGAACCCGCACCTGCCCGCGCAGTGGGATCATGCCGTTCTGGACCATGTGCCGGCAGGGAACCGCAGTGTGCGCGTGGAGATGCACCGGGACGGTAGAGTGCTGCGCGTGCACGCTGCAGGAGTAAGGCTGGCAGGCCCAGCCGGAGCATCCCTGCATGCAGGCGAGCTGACAATTCCGCTGCCTGAGGTCGAGGTCGGCATACCGGCGGCGCTGCCACTGCCCGGCGCCCGCACCGCGCAGCTCAAGGTACTGGCCGAGCAGCCGGGAGCGCGCTCGCTCACGCTCACGCTTGAAGCTCAGGGTGGCTCAACTGAAGAGCTGGTACTGCGCCGTAATGGGAGTGTTGCGGGACTGCACGTAGAGGGAGCAACAGCAGAAGGTGACCTGCTGCGTGTCGTCTTTGCCCCCGGCCAGGGCTACCGGCAGCAGACCGTGCGGCTGAGGTGGTAGGCGCTCAGCGCGCGGCCAGCTCGCGATCGGCCTGCGCCTCTGCACGGCTCTGCGAGCCGGAGATGTGGCCTTCGCGCAATGCCTTGAAGGCCGAGTGGACGAAGCTGCCAAGGTACCAGCCGTCCATGTATTTATATGGCGCCTCACCGGTTGTGTAATGGCCGCAGGGCAGCACCTTCGAAACGTAGTCGACGCCGTGCGCGCGGAACTGCCGCAGCACCTCCACCGAGTACTCGCGCAAGAAGGTGAGGTCATAGGTTGCGTGGACGACGAGCACCTTGCGCGGCGCCGCGGCAAAGCGTTCCATGTAGTGGATGGGGCTGATGGCCGCCCACAGGTCGCCAAGGCGCTGCTGCGTCAGGCATGCGTCCTCGAGCGCCTTGCGGATGTGCCGTGTGCTCTGGCCGGTCCACACCACGTCTCCAAACGAGGTAGAGGCGTGGTTGAAGGCGCAGACCTGGAGACGCGGATCCTGCGTGGCGGCGATGAAGGCGTAGCAACTGCCGAGGCTGGTGCCCAGCACGCCGAACTGCTCATAGCCCTGCGCCTCTAGCCAGTCGAGGCAGCAGCGAATGTCCACCACAGCCTGGCGGCATGCGGCGATGGTGCGGCCGAGGTTCGAGCTGACGGCGTAGTCGGCGCGCTCAAGCTCTGCCGGTCGCCGGATGTCATGATAAGGCTTTGAGAGCCGCAGCCCCGAGATGCCGAAACGATTGAACAGGGAGCACAGCACATTGTGGCTGAAGGCGTCGGCATTCCACTGCGGCAGCACGACGATGGCCTGCCTGGGGCGGCCCGGCTCATTGTCCGCGGGATACCACCGCGCATTCACCAGATCGTTTTCGGGGTAAGGCGTGCGCACCGGCGAGGTGAAGCGAAGAAACTGCGCCGGCTTGAGCCGGCCGGTCTCGGCGTCGCGCTTGAGGCGTGCCTCCTGCGCCAGCGTCTCCGGACGCACGTTGGTTGGAAAAAGTTGCGGCGCCCGCGTCTCCAGCCGGTAATCCGACGGAGCGAGATAGCCGTAGAACCTGTCGCTCGCGGCGAGCACCGCACGGTTGATGGCCAGCATCTGCTGCTCTGGGTCGTCCTCCGCATCGGCCGTGCCTCTCCAATCCTCAAGCCAGTCGAAGCCCCACTCCATCGGCCGCACGATGCGGTTCTCATCGCGGGTGGTCAGGGCCGTCTCCCACTGGAACATCCACTTGCTGTAAAGCCTTCCGAGCATGCCCTTCCAGTTTATTCGACTGCGATGCGCGGCACACGCGCACTGACGCCGCAGAGCACCTCGTAGCTGATGGTGCCGCAGAGCGCGGCCACCTCGTCGGCGGTGATGCGCGCTCCAAGCTGCTCGCCGATGAGCACGGCTTCATCGCCATGTGCCGCCTCGGGCACGTCCGTAACGTCGAGCAGCGTCTGGTCCATCGAGACACGGCCGGCAATCGGCACGCGATGCCCGCGCACGAGTGCATGGCCGCGGTTTGAGAGCAGGCGGTTTACGCCATCGGCATAGCCGGCGGGAATGAGCGCGAGCCGCGTGCGGCGCGCCGCGCGAAAGGTCGAGTTATACCCCGCGCTCTCGCCGGTCTCGAGCGCGCGCAGCGAAGTAATGCGCGCCTTGAGCGCGAGCACCGGCTGCAGGCCTTCCACCCCCACTGCGGGCGTGAAGTGCGGCGGGCAGCCGTAGAGCGCCAGGCCCGGACGCAGCAGCAGGCGAGCCCCGGCCGTCTGCGCCAGTTGCCTGAGCCGCGCTATGCAGTCGGGATCGAAGACGGTGGCAGTGTTGCCCGCGTGCAGCAGGGCAGGGACAAAGCCATGCGCGGTCACTTCGCCCACCGCCGCCGTAAAGCGGTCCATCTGGCAGGCGGTGTCAGGCAGGTTAAGCCGCTCTGGCGCGCTGAAGTGCGTGGCCAGGGCCTCCACGTTAAGCGCGGGCGCGGCTTTGAGGGCGGCGTGCATCTCTGGCAGCCTGTTCTTGGACGCGCCCTGGCGCGCCATGCCGGTGTCGATCTCGAGGTGAACAGCGAAGAACCGCAGCCCGCGTTCACGCGCGGCCGCGTAAAGAGCGCCAAGCTGCTCCGGCTCCCAGACAAACGGCGTGAGCCTGTGCTCGACCACCGTCTCAGCCTCACCGGGGAAGATGCCCGACATCAGCAGGATGCGCGCCCCGGGACAGAGCGCGCGGAGTGCCACGCCTTCCTCGGTGCAGGTCACCCCGAGCCAATGCGCTCCCGCCTCCACAAGCGCCGGAGCGCAGATCGACGCGCTGTGCCCATAGGCGTTGGCCTTGATTACGGCGACGAGCTCCGTGTCGTGATCGGGGCTATAACCTGCGGCGGTGTCTTCGCGATGACCCAGGCTCGGGTTCGCCGCCTGCGCCGCCTCGCACAGCCGGCGGTAGTTCGCACGCAGCCGCGAACGCGAGATTTCCGCCCATACCGGTCGAGTGGCCATAGAGGTTCGTGCTCAGGATGACACACACGCGCGGCCGTCGCGAAGCGGCGAGGCTTAACGGACCTGCATGGTGCAGTGCGCGGCGTAGGCTGCGGGCTTCCACGCGGCTAACACGAGCTTTGCCGCAATGTTGTAACGGTCCGACGCGGGGAAGTCTTCAAGCACGCGCGTGTCAAAGTTGCCCGAGGCGCGGACTTGACGGTCGAACCAGTAGAGGTCCGGCTTGTCGACGACGAGGAACTGCCGTGCGCGGCAGAGCGCGCCGTCGTCGACGATGTTGGGAGCCTCGTAGCCGAGCGAGCGAAGTACCACGCCAATGTGGTAGTCGAGCGCCGCCCCGGTGTAGGCCTTGGGCAGCAGGGCATCGTCGTAATCCAGCGGATAGAAAAACTGCGTGCCATCGCGGCCGGCCAGCACCTCGAGAGGATAAAAATCGTGCGAGTCCTCAAAGAAGACGGGCATGTGCATCGCGAGCAGGTGATCTACCGTATCGCGATTCCAGCCCGGCACGACAGCCTGGTGGGCGTAGAGCAGGGGCGAGAGGCCGAGGCCGACGAGCAGCAGCCCGCTCAGAGCGGTAATCCAGGGTGCGCGTGCCGTGGCGAATCCGGTTATCTCCGCCAGCTCTGCCATCAGCACCGCCAGGCCAAGTACGCTCGGCAGGAAGTAGCGGCCCTCGAAGATGGGCGTATGCACATGCGAGACGACGAAGGAAAAAACGGGCATGAGCAGAAGGGCTGCCGCAATCCAGACCGCGGTGGTGCGTCGTGAAGAGGCCGGGATGGCGTTGCCCGCCGCCGCAGCACCACGCGCGAGATAGCCGGCGATGGTGACCGTGAAGAGGAGCGGCACCAGCAGCTCCACCTGCAGGTTGAACGAGCCGAGGAGGTCTTTTATGGTTGGTACCGGCATGTAGCCGTGCGGCTTGCCCGTGGCGGCCAGCCGCTCCAGCGGCCGAAGCCACAGCAGGATCAGCGGCCAGCTTGCTGCGACGCATAGGTAAACCCCGGGACGCATCCGGCGCTGCCACAGGTCCGCAGCCACCAGGCCCGCCAGCATCAGACTGCTGTAGAGCAGCCCATAGACATGCGTTTCGACCAGGAGCGCATTCGCGGCAAACAGGGTTGCCAGCAGCGCACGCGACTGCCGCCGGTCCGCCTCCAGCAACAGGGCGAAGACCGTTGACGCGGTGAGCAGAAACAGCCCGTAGAAGCGTGCCTCGCCAGCCGCCTTCAGCAGCAGCGTGGAGGCGCCGAAGACTGTGAAGACCGCAAGGGCCCGTGCACGGGCCGTATAGATCGCGCCAAGTGAACGCCAGACGATGGCCAGCGCGCCCAGCACGCATACGGTAGAGAGCAGGCGAAGCGAGAGAAAGCCGGTGCCGAAGACACGCGCCCAGAGCCATCCTAAGTTGTAGTAGAGCGGCAGCCCGCCATCGGCCGCGTGCGCCAGCGCGTAGTTCATGTGGCCCATGGAGCCGTCGGCCAGCAGGTTCAGAGAGTAGACCTCGTCAATCCAGAAGGGCGAGCGGCGTGAGTGCAGAACCGTGCCGGCCAGCAGCGACAGGCCGAGCAGAATAGGCAGGCCCAGCCTCGAGGGTTGCATGCCTCGCGAGCGGGCAGCGGGAGCAGAGACGGTGGCAGCGGCGGGAGGCATGAGGTGCTCACGTGGATGCCTTGGAGGCGAATCCCGGTTGCCGGTCCGTTGCCGGTGGGGTTGGAACGTAGGGCGCGCAGCCCTGGGTCACAGGCAGGGTCGCCAGGCCAAAGACCTGGAGCCGACACTCAGTCTAGAGAAATGTCGGCGGGGGCACGACCTCGACCCGCGCCCTCACCGGCAAACAGCCGTATGCCTGCAACGCCCGCTGCGCCGGCGCTGAGGCAGAGTTGCGCATTCTCGCGCGTGACACCGCCAAGCGCCAGCACGGGAACCGGGGTGGCGACGCGGCAGGCGGCCTCAAGCGCCGCCAGTCCTTGGCCCGGCAGTGTGAGCGCATCCAGGGCTTTTTCAAACACGGGGGCAAAGAGTACCAGGTCCGCGCCCGCGCTCGATGCGGCGCGCGCCGCCGCCGCCGAGTGGCAGGAGACGCTGACAATGGCGCCCGGAAGCTGCAGGCGGGCGGCTGCGATCTGATCGAGCGGCGCCGTCGCGGTGAGGTGAACCCCCTGCGCGCCGGCCTCGCGGGCCAGGGACGCCGGCCCATTCACGAGCACGCGCAGGCCGCTGCCGCTCACGGCGTCCACAACGGCCCGGGTGAGCGCGCCTAGTTCGGCCAGGCCGAGGTCCTTCTCGCGGATCTGCAGATGCGTGACGCCGGAGGCCGCCAGCCGTGCGGCCTGCGGTTCCAGCGCGGGCGTGAGCCTGCGATCAGTGATGGCATAAAGCAGCATCCAAACATAAGATTACGCCGCCCGAATTGGCACGCGCCCTGCCGCTGCAGTGCAGGTGGGCGCATACTGTCACCGTTTGTGCCGGCGCGTGGGATTAGAGTGGAGGAGAGCGCCTGCCGGGCTGTTGATCGGAACACGGCTGGACAGACGAGGCAGGACCGGGTGCGATTTTTTTCGTGATTGGATAACTTCGCTACGACATGGCTACTTACGATTTGCTGGTGATTGGCTCGGGGCCTTCAGGGCAGCGGGCGGCCGTCTCCGCGGTAAAGCGGGGCAAGCGCGTGGCCGTGGTGGAGATGCGCACCGTCGTTGGAGGCGTCTGCATCAACACGGGGACCATTCCGAGCAAGACCATGCGGGAGGCGGTGCTGCACCTCTCCGGCTATAACTACCGGTCGATCTACGGTATGAACTACCGCGTCAAAGAGAAGATCACCATGGCCGATCTTGCCTTTCGCGTGCAGCACGTCATCAAGACCGAGGTGGACGTGACCGAGGCGCAACTGTCGCGCAACGGGGTAGAGGTCATCACCGGGACGGCCCGGTTTGAGGACGCCAATCACGTTCACATCGATGGACCGCGCACCAGCAGCACATATGAGGCGGAGAAGATTATCATCGCCGTGGGCACGAAACCCGCTGCCTCGCCTCGCGTGCCGATCAATGGACGCACCATCGTCAACAGCGACCAGGTGCTGGACCTGGCGGAGCTGCCGAAGACACTCATCGTGGTCGGCGGCGGCGTCATCGGCGTGGAGTACACCTGCATGTTCGCCGCGCTCGGCGTGCGTGTCACGCTGATTGAAAAGCGGCCCAAGTTGCTTGAATTTGCTGACCAGGAGATCGTGGAGGCGCTGAGCTATCACTTGCGCGACAGCCGCGTAACCATGCGCCTGCATGAAGAGGTGGAGAGCGTGGAAGAGCTGCCGGACGGGACCGTAGTGGCAAACCTCGAAAGCAAGAAGCGCGTCTCCGGAGACGCGCTTCTCTATGCCGTGGGCCGCACGGGCAACATTGATGACCTGAACCTTGCCGCGGCCGGCATCGAGGCCGACGCGCGCGGACGCATCCCGGTGGACAAGGACTTCCGCACCAAGGTTTCCAACATCTATGCCGTGGGCGACGTGATCGGCTTTCCCAGCCTGGCCTCGGTCTCGATGGAGCAGGGCCGCATCGCCGTGGCGCGCGCCTTTGGCGAGGAAGACATCCAGTCCAATCCAAGCTTCTACCCTTATGGCATTTACACCATTCCGGAGATCTCGTTCATCGGCAAGACCGAAGAGCAGCTCACCGAAGAGGATGTGCCCTACGAGGTGGGAGTGGCGTATTATCGCGAGATTGCGCGCGGACAGATTCGCGGCGATACTACCGGCCGCCTCAAGCTGATCTTCCATCGCGAGACACGCGCCATCCTGGGCGTACATATCATCGGCGAGGGCGCCTCCGAGCTGGTGCACATCGGCCAGGCGGTGATGGCGCTCAACGGCACGGTCGACTATTTCATCGACACGGTCTTCAACTACCCGACGCTCGCCGAGTGCTACAAAGCCGCGGCTTTTAATGGGGTGAACCGTCTGGCGCGCTTCGAGTAAGCCGCGGACCGAGGAAGGATGGGCCAGATGGCGAAGACCATTGGCGTACTCATGGGGGAACACGTACTGGCGGCATTGGTGGAAGACCACCAGATCACGGGCGCGGTGCGCCGTTTTCCCGATACGGACGAGACCGACGGGCTGATCGAGATTCCTGCCGAAGAGCTCTGCAGCGTCATCTGCGACGAGATTGCTGCGCTTGCGCCGGCCGGCAGCGAGATTGCCGCCGTCGGCATTGCCATGCCTGGCATCGTGCGCAACGGCGTGCTGGAGGACTCACCCAACGTGCCGCAGCTCAAAGGGGCGCACGTGTGCGACATCGTGCATGCCGGGCTCAGGGCGCGCGGGCTCGATCACAAGGTGGCCGTCTTCAACGACGCGGATGCAGTGGCTGCCGGCATCGCCGCCACCCATGGCGAGCAGGAGCGCATGGTGCGCGTGTTTACCATCGGCAACGGCATCGGCTTCGGGCGGTTCCCCTACACGGACGGGCCCTGGGAGGGCGGCCACACCACCGTTACCCTGGACCCGAAGGAGAACTACTGCGGCTGCGGCGGCAAAGGCCACCTGGAGGGCATCATGGGCCACCGCGCCATGCGGCTGCGGTTCCTGGACATGGAACCGGACGAGATCTTCGCCAGTGCGCGCAAGGGAGACAAGCGCTGCTCAGACTTCGTTCACCTGTGGCACCGCGCCCTGGCCGCGGCCACGGCGACGCAGATTCATCTTGAGGGTCCGGGGCGCTTCTTCTACACCGGGCGCGACATCGACCGGCTCGACCTCTCCACGCTCAAGGAATATCTCTATGAACAGGTGAAGATGAGCCCGCTGCAGAGCTACACGGTGGAGATTC